>JAZUSJ010000080.1:0-4792 GCA_045606685.1 Eubacteriales bacterium | reverse complement strand
TCCGCGGGGCTACTATATTTGATTACTTCAACTGGCTTGCGAGCGTGCCTTGTGCTGTTGCAAGTGCATCTGCGATCTTGCTTGCATCGTTGCCGCCTGCCATTGCGTTGTCGGGACGTCCGCCGCCCTTACCGCCGGTCACTGCTGCAACTGCGCCTACCAGCTTGCCTGCGTGTGCGCCTGCTGCAACGGCATCCTTGCCTGCAACTGCAATAAAGTTGAGCTTTCCGCCTGCATTGACTGCAAGTACAGCAACCGTGTCAGCGTGATCAGCCTTAATCTGGTCTGCCAGCGCACGTACTGCGTCCATCTGCATGCCGCTCATGTGGGCTGCGATCAGCTTGACAGAGCCAATGCTGACAGCACCGCTCAAAAGGCTGTCCAGCTTGGAGCCTGCGATCTTGGCATTCAGAGATTCGATCTCCTTCTTAGCAGCTGCCAGTTCAGCGTGCAGCTGCGCAACTCTCTTTGCGCTGTCTGCAGGATTCTGAACCTTCAGCTCCTTGGCTACCTGATTGATCATAGCGTCCTTCTGTGCAAGCAGCTCGAGTACGCCAAAGCCGGTGGTGGCTTCAATTCTGCGCACGCCTGCTGCAACGCTGGACTCGGAAATGATCTTGAACATACCGATCTTGCCGGTGTTGTCGCAGTGCGTACCACCGCAAAGCTCGGTCGAGAAGTCGCCCATCTTGACCATGCGCACGATCTTGCCGTACTTCTCGCCAAACAGAGCCATCGCACCTGCTGCACGTGCGGATTCAATGTCGGTTTCAACGCTCTCAATGGTATTAGCTGCCAGAATGTGCAGGTTGACCAGCATTTCAACCTTGCGGATCTCGTCTTCGGTCATGGCTGCGAAGTGAGAGAAGTCGAAGCGGCAACGGAATTCGTCCACGTAAGAGCCCGCCTGTTCAACGTGCGTACCCAGAACGGAACGCAGCGCTGCCTGCAAGAGGTGGCATGCGGAGTGGTTGCGCTTGATCGCATCGCGGCGCAGGTCTGCAATGTCGGCAGTGACAACGTCGCCAACGTTCAAAACGCCCTCGCTGACGGTGCAGAGGTGCAGGTAAATGCCATCGGTCTTCTTGGTGTCGGTCACGCTGAGCATCACGCCGTCCTTGTAAATGGTACCGACGTCGCCAACCTGGCCGCCGCCCTCGCCGTAGAAGGGAGTCTTGTCCAGAATAACGGTGCAATCACCCTCGGAAATGCTGTCCACAAGGGAATCCTCGGCAAGGATCGCAATGACCTTGGCCTCGGTTCTGTATTCGGTGTAACCGGTAAATTCGGTCTTGGCAATATCGGAAAGTGCAGATTTGGAAGCCTCGCTCCATCCGCTGATGTTGCCGCGTGCAGCGCGTGCGCGCGTCTTCTGATCGTTCATCAGCTTCTTGAAGGTCTCCTCATCGATCTTGAGGCCGGATTCGGCCGCGATCTCACGCGTCAGGTCGATCGGGAAGCCGAAGGTGTCGTACAGCTTGAATACCTCTTCGCCCGAAATGGTGTCGGCATTCTGTGCGATCGCACCGTGCAAGAGGTCAGAAAGAATGGAAAGGCCTGCATCAATGGTGGCGTCAAAACGCTTTTCCTCGAGCGAGAGAACCTTGAGAATGTAGTCATGCTTGGTGGTCAGCTCGGGATAAGCACCGCAGTTTTCCTCCATAGCGACAACGCAAAGGTCGGAAAGGAAGGCGTGATTAATGCCCAGCAGCTTGCCGTGACGGCATGCACGACGAATGATACGGCGCAAAACGTAGCCGCGTCCCTCGTTGGAGGGGATTACGCCGTCGCAGATCATGAACATTGCGCTCTTGATGTGGTCGGTGCAAACACGGATGGAAATGTCGTCGTTTGCGTCAGCACCGTAGGTCTTGCCCGCGATGGCGCAAACGGTATCGAGAATGCGGCGGTTGGTGTCAACTAAGAACATGTTGTCCGCGCCCTGCATAACGCAAGCCAGACGCTCAAGTCCCATACCGGTATCGATGTTCTTGGATTTCAGCTCGGTGTAGTTGCCGTGGCCGTCGTTGTCGAACTGGGAGAATACGTTGTTCCAGATCTCCATGAAGCGGTCGCAGTCGCAGCCGGGACGGCAGTTCGGATCGCCGCAGCCATGCTCAATGCCGCGGTCAAAGTAGATCTCGGAGCAGGGGCCGCAAGGACCGGAGCCATGCTCCCAGAAGTTGTCTGCCTTACCAAGGCGGGTAATGCGCTCTGCGGGAACGCCAATGACCTTGTTCCAAAGCTCGTAAGCCTCTTCGTCATGCTCGTAAACGGAGGGCCAGAGCAGCTCTTCGGGAATATCCAGCCATTCGGGAGAGGTCAAAAATTCCCAAGCCCACGGAATGGCCTCGTTCTTGAAGTAGTCACCGAACGAGAAGTTGCCCAGCATTTCAAAGAATGTACCGTGGCGTGCGGTGTGACCGACGCGCTCCAGGTCGGGGGTACGAATGCACTTCTGGCAGGTGGTAACGCGATTACGGGGAGGAATTTCCTCACCGGTAAAGAACTTCTTCATAGGAGCCATGCCCGAGTTGATCAGGAGCAGGGATTTGTCGTTAATGGGAACGAGAGGATAAGAGGGAAGGCGCAGGTGTCCCTTGGATTCAAAGAAGGACAGATACTTTTCTCTCAGATCATTTAAGGATGTCCATTGCATAGTAAAAATTCCTTTCGGGATGAAATCATATTATCAACTATTTATTATAGCATGAGGACAAGAGAAATGTCAAGGGGTGCGCAGAAGTTTATAGCGACCTAACTGATGAAAGTTTTTGCGTCGCTTTTTTCAAAAAGCGACTGGGGTTCGGGGCGACGCCCCGCTATTCGGCGTTTTTTGGTTCTTTTTTGCGCCTACTTGCACAAAAAAGAACGGAGAGGATTATCTCAATGTTCCATTTGTGTTTGGTAAGAGAGGATGAATTTGCTTGTGATTCCTCTCCGACAATCATATAATCAAGCCTGTACTTTGGGTTCCGGGTTGACAAATGATGTTAATCATGTTATAATAATTTAGCAATTTGTGTAATACCGCATCACAGAACGGGACGATTAAAGACAATGATACGCGGAGAAGTAGAAGGCATGGACATGAGATATGGGATTATGGGCTAATAAACATGGCTACAATGGCACCCCAAGTGAGTTATTAAACGAGATGCCTTCGGATGATTCATCTTGGGGGTGGTATTGCAGCAATCCGTCGCTTTGGTATGACAGTGACATCCTATATTATGTAATAACGAGTGAGTAAAATTATGAAGAAAAGACATATTGTTCTAATAGTATTCATTTATTCGATTATCATAATACTTTTGGTTGTGACTGGGATGTTATTTGCTGACCATTTAAGTGGAGAATCGAATAGCAAGTTAATCGATACCCTAAAGGACATATTGTGCTTCCGAATACAAGATACTGCAGAATCGGAGACATCTGAAGTATCAACCACATCGTATTATGACTACGTGACTGAGCATATGGATGAGTATTTGGCGGAAATAGATAGACTTGAAGCAACTTATTTGGATAAGAACAGGCAACATATTCCTCATGATTCGGATTTTGATTTGATCGAAGAAGGGATGCATATTTCACAAGTTGTGACGATTGTAGGGAAACCGCACGATATGTCAATCCCGTTTCCGCATGGGATTTGGTTATGCTGGACGAGTGATAATGGTACACAGTATAGTATAGAATTTGATGGAAAAACTCCATATGATCCATCTATTGAATTTCGGGAAAAAATTCTTTCAAATGGGATAGTTACCTGTATATCTGTTTCACATTCGGAACTTGACACAACCGCAGCCGAAACCTTATCAAGGGAACAAGCTATGGCTTTGTATATGGATCGCGAAAAAACACACAAGCCAACAGCGCAAGATTTTGATCAGATCAAAAAAGGGATGACGGTGCAGGAAGTCGTGGAAATTTTGGGAAAACCGCACGATTTTCATGGCGCCGGTAATTTTGCTTACGCTATGGTGTGGGAATCTGTTGGGGGAGAAATGCTGACAGTCTACATAGATTCGGGTGGTGCCCCTCTTGACATCCAAACTGTTATGGAAGGGAATTATTCTGTCGGCGCGCCGATGCGTGAAAGTGAGACATAATAAAAAAGGAGAACTCATCGGATTGCGGAAATAGCGGGAAATATGATAAAGGGCTGAGTCAGACTAGATTCAGCCCTTTATCATTGAAAAAATCTTGGTTTTCCCATCTCTTTGCGCAAAACCCTTCCTCCCGTTACGCTACGCTACGGGAGCCCTCCTTCCCCTATGGGGACGGCTTTGCAGCGCGCATCCGTTTCGTTGACTTTTCCCTTATGGGATACTTTTTAAGTTCTCCGTCTTATGACGCTGCTTGATACGGGCAACTTACAATAAGCCGTCCCCGCAGGGGAAGGGGTTCCTCGCAGCGTAGCGTAGCGAGGGGAAGGGGCTGTCCGAACACATCGGAAAAGTTCTATATCGTGAATGAAACTATATTGATATAAAAACAGCAGGAATCTGCTCATAATCTACCAAATTCCTGCTATTTTCCTGCTAACTTATCAGCCCCATGGGTAGCTTTCTTTTTTCTATGCAATATGAAATTCTGTCCGTTCTTTCTTTGAGCAAGTAGCCACAAAGAAATGAACCAGTAATTCGCTGCGCGAATTGAAACGCCGTGAGAAAAGTTTCGCCTCTGCGGAGGCGACCAAGGGCTCTGCCCTTGGAGCCCGCGAGCCTTTGAAAAGGCTCGAGCGAAACTTTCATGAGTGAGGTATTCCGTGTGGTGGCGGCCT
>JAZUSJ010000079.1:0-4088 GCA_045606685.1 Eubacteriales bacterium | reverse complement strand
AACGTGGCCATGGATGCCGCGCGAACCGCTTTGCGTCTTGGGGCAGAGAAGGTGTATATCGTGTACCGCCGCTCCATGGAGGAGCTTCCCGCGCGTCGCGAGGAGGTTGAGCATGCCATGGAGGAGGGCGTGGAATTTTTGCTTTTGCAAGCACCCACCGAGATCCACGGCTACAGGAATCCCGATGATAAGCGCGATCCCGGCAACGACTTTGTGTGCGGCATGACCTGCGTGCGCATGGAGCTTGGCGAGCCGGACGAGAGAGGCCGCCGCAGACCTGTCGTGATTCCCGGCTCGGAGTACCGCTTGGACGTTGACTGTGTGATCATGGCGATCGGTACGACACCCAATCCGCTGCTGACCTCTGTGACGGGTGAGCTGGAAACCAACAAGCGCGGCTGTATTCTGACCGAGGAGGCCACGGGACGGACGACCATGCAGCGCGTGTGGGCGGGCGGTGATGCCGTGACGGGTGCAGCGACCGTCATTCTTGCAATGGGCGCGGGAAAACTTGCCGCAAAATCCATTGACGAGAGCATTAGGAAAGAAAAATCATAAAAATTTGCAAGAAAAATAAAAAAAGTTGCAAAAACCTATTGCATTCTGTTCGCGACAGGTGTATAATGTTCCCATATTGAATTTTTCCCAAAAAGGAGATTTTACTATGTCTTACGTAGATGAAATTATTGACAAGGTAGTCAGCGCAAATCCCGGTGAGCCCGAGTTTCACCAGACTGTCAAGGAAGTGCTTGATTCTCTGCGTCCCGTGGTAGAGGCAAATGAAGCCAAGTACCGCAAGGAAGCTCTGCTTGAGCGCATGACCATTCCGGAGCGCGTGATCATGTTGCGCGTTCCGTGGGTAGATGACAAGGGCCAGGCACAGGTCAACACAGGCTACCGTGTACAGTACAACGGCGCAATCGGTCCTTACAAGGGCGGCCTGCGCTTCCATCCTTCCGTAAACCTTTCCATCATCAAGTTCCTTGGCTTTGAGCAGACCTTCAAGAACTCCCTGACCGGCCTTCCCATGGGTGGCGGCAAGGGCGGCTCCGACTTCGATCCCAGAGGTAAGAGCGATCGCGAGATCATGGCGTTCTGCCAGAGCTTTATGTCCGAGCTGTTCCGTCACGTAGGCCCTGATACTGACGTTCCCGCTGGTGATATCGGTGTTGGCGCACGCGAGGTTGGTTATATGTACGGCCAGTATAAGAGACTGGTCAACCGCTACGAGGGCGTGCTGACAGGTAAGGGACGCGCATACGGCGGTTCTCTGATCCGTCCCGAGGCAACAGGCTACGGCGCTGTTTACTATACCGTTGAAATGCTCAAGTACCTTGGAGAGGACATCAAGGGCAAGACCTTTGCCGTTTCCGGCTTTGGTAACGTGGCTTGGGGTACTGTCAAGAAGGTCACCGAGCTTGGCGGTAAGGTTGTCACCATTTCCGGCCCCGACGGCTACGTGTACGATCCCGACGGTATTAACACCGAGGAAAAGATCGCGTACATGCTTGAAATGCGCGCCTCCGGCCGCGACAAGGTGCAGGACTATGCCGATAAGTTTAGCGCACAGTTCTTTGCCGGCAAGCGTCCTTGGGAGCAGAAGGTAGACGTTGTCATGCCTTGCGCTACGCAAAACGAGGTCAACCTGGACAATGCAAAGGATATCGTTGCAAACGGTGTCAAGTATTACGTAGAGGTTTCCAACATGCCCACTACGGCTGAAGCGTTTGAGTACCTCAAGGAGAACGGCGTGGTCGTTGCTCCCTCCAAGGCAGTCAATGCAGGCGGCGTAGCAGTTTCCGGTCTGGAAATGAGCCAGAACTCCATGCGTTACTCCTGGACCGCTGAAGAGGTTGACGCAAAGCTGCATCAGATCATGTCGGATATCTTCAACAACTCGGTTGCCGCTGCCAAGAAGTACGGCATGGAGGGCGACCTGGTTGCAGGTGCAAACATCGCAGGCTTTGAAAAGGTTGCGGATGCAATGCTGGCACAGGGTATCGTCTAAGATATTTTGCAAAATGAAAAGGAAACGGCGAGAGTCGTTTCCTTTTTTGATCGCTTTGCGCGCAAAGGAGGGAATAGGACGATACTCGGGAGATACTCTCGTCAACCCTTGACACGAATCGCGTTTGGTGATATAATATACCATGGAAGAATGTGTGAAAGGAGTGCCTTTATGAACACGTATGATAAGGAATATAAGGCCTTGACACTGCGTCTGGGCTTTGCTTTGCTGTTGATGTTTGTGCTTTTGCAGGGACTGATGACGGTCTTGGGCTTTGGGCAGATGCTGTTTGCATCGATTTTGTCCGAAAAGGTAGGCAATCTCTTGTATTGGGGGTTGTATAACGTGTTTTATTTTGCATCCTTTATGTTGCCGGTGCCGTTTTTTATGCTGATCTCAAGAAAGCAAAGCACCCAAAGAATGGCGCTTGACGTGCGTTTTCCGCGCCATTTCGCGCTGATGGCCATCGCTGCGGTTGGCATGATCATGGCGGCAGCCCAGATCAATTCGCTTCTGGTTTCTCCCTTTGTGGGAGAGAACGCGTCCACGCAGGTTCTTTTGGATCTGATCAGCGGAGATAAGGGGTATATGGTGGTGCTGGTGTTTGTCATGCTGGTCATCGTGCCGCCCTTCTGCGAGGAATTTTTGTTCCGCGGACTTGTGCTTGGCAACCTATTGCCGTACGGAAAGGGCATGGCCATTGTCAGCAGCGCGCTGCTGTTCTCTTTGATGCACCAAAGCTTTTCGCAGTTTCTGTATACTGCGGTGGCAGGCGTGGTATTGGGACTTTTGTATACAGAGAGCGGCTCGATCTGGCCGTCCACGCTGGTACATATGGTCAACAATCTGCTCTCGTTCGGGCAGATGATCCTCATGGCGCGCATATCCGATCAGATGCTTGCCAACAGGATCGTGATCTGTATGAATCTGCTGGTCATTTTTGCAGGCTGCATTTGCATGCTGATTTTGGTGCTGAAGGCAAAAAAGCAGCCCGAGCAATCCGAGCAGTCCAAGCCTTTAGGCAGTATGTTTGGCGTCACCCCCGACCGCGCAAGCCTTGCAGAGCCTGTGGTGCTGTCGCACGGCATGTCGCTGCGTGGCCTGTTTACACCCTCTGTGGCGGTATTCGCAGCGCTTAGCATCGTCATGGCGGTATTGAATCTTATCGTGGAGAATATAGCGTGAGTAACGGAAATGATATAACGTATATGAATATGGCGCTTGCCCTTGCAAAGCAGGCAGCGGAATTGGGCGAGGTGCCTGTGGGTGCTGTGATCGTCAAAGAGGGCGAGATCATAGCAAAGGCGCACAACGAGCGCGAGCTTTTGCCGGATGCCACCGCGCATGCCGAGGTGCTGGCCATTCGTCGCGCCTGTGCAGCGCTTGGCACCAACCGCTTGTCCGGCTGCACGCTGTACGTGTCGCTTGAGCCCTGCACCATGTGTGCGGGTGCATTGGTCAACGCGCGTATCGATCGCGTGGTGTTTGGCGCGTACGACGCCCGCGCGGGCGCGTGCGGCAGCCTTTTGCGCATTCAGAAATATCCGCTTTATTTCATGCCCGAATTTGAAGGCGGTGTGATGGAGCGCGAATGTGCCGGGGTACTGACCGAATTTTTTGCAAAAAAACGCTGAAAAGCGACGGAAATACAGTATGAGTGAAAAAAGAAAGGAGAGAACGGTATGATCCTGATACTTGCCGAAAAGCCCAGCCTTGGCAGAAATATTGCGGCTGCCATTGAGCAGATCCCGGGAAACGGGCGCATGCACAAGTGCGACGGGTTTTTAGAGGGCAACGGATACCTGGTTTCCTGGGCGTTTGGTCACCTGTTTTCTCTTGCCGACGTGGAATATTACGCTCCGAGTCCCGACGGACGCTGGAGCATGCAAAATCTGCCTTGCTTTCCGGGGCAGTTTCATTTTGAGCTGCGCCGCGGCAGCGATAAGCGCGTGGACAGCGGCGTGGTCAAGCAGTTTGACACCATTCGTGCGCTGTGCAACCGTGCTGACGTGGACACTATAGTCAACGCAGGCGACGCGGATCGCGAGGGTGAGATCATCATCCGCCTTTGCATTCAGCA
>JAZUSJ010000078.1:0-3748 GCA_045606685.1 Eubacteriales bacterium | reverse complement strand
CATGGCTACGATCCGACTTGCATGGGACGGAACAGGAAAAGTCCCCCGTCCCCGTCCGTGTCGGGCAGGGGCGCATAGGCGGGAATGCCGCGCAGGCCCTGCGTACCCGTCCCGCGGCAGAGGCGGAAGAGGACGGTTTCCAGATTGTCGTCCGCGTGGTGTGCCGTGGCAAGCAGAGGAATGCTGTGCGTGCGCATCAGGCGCGCAAAATGGCGGTATCGCGCGTGCCTTGCGGCCTCCTCAAGGCTTTGCCCCGTCTTTTTCGCCAGCATGGGAACGTTGACCTTGACAGCAAAGAGCGGAATGCCCAGCTGCTTGCAGATCCGTCTGCAAAAGGCCAGATCCGCATCGGCCGCATCGGCGCGAATGCCGTGATGCACGTGTACTGCGTAAAGCCTGAAGCCCGCACCGTGTAAGAGGTGCAGAAGCAGCGAGGAATCCGCGCCGCCCGAAAAGGCAACAAGCACGGGCGTATCTTTTTGGTATCCGTCGGGCAGTCCAAGGGTGAATTTATCCATGGCCCTGATCGTCGGTAATGGTACGGAATTTGGTGTAACGGCCTACCCAGCCCATCTTGACTGTGTTGGTAGAGCCGTGACGGTTCTTGGCAACGATGACTTCCGCGGTGGAATCCTCGGGAGCCTCTTCGCCCACCTTGTAGTATTCGTCGCGGTACAGGAAAATAACCACGTCCGCGTCCTGCTCGATCGCTCCCGAGTCACGCAGGTCGGAAAGCATGGGCTTTTTATCGGTTCTGCCTTCGGGGCCACGCGAGAGCTGTGCGCAGCAGATGACGGGAACCATCAGCTCCTTTGCCATGATCTTGAGCGCACGGGAGATCTCGGAGACCTCTTGCACGCGGTTGTCGATCTTGCGGTCGGATTGCATGAGCTGCAGATAGTCTATGACCACAAGCCCCAGGTTGTCCACGCGGCGCAGCTTTGCCTTCATGCCCGTGACCGATTGTCCCGAGGTATCGTCGATCAGTATGTCGCATTTGGCAAGGTGCGAGGTGGCCTCTGCGATCTTGCGCCAGTCGTCCTGTCCCAGCTCACCCGTACGCAGCGCGTAGCTGTCTACCAAGGCTTCGCTGGAAATGACGCGGTTGACAAGCTGATCGGCCGACATTTCAAGCGAGAAGATGGCAACCTTCTTGCCTGTTTGCGAGGCAACATTGGTCGCAATATTCAAGCAGAAGGAGGTCTTACCCATACCGGGACGCGCACCGACCAGGATCAGGTCGGATTTGCCCATGCCGGCCAGCACGCGGTCAAGGCCGGAAAAGCCGGTGGACGTGCCTTGCGACGCGTTTTTGTTCTCCTTGAGCTCGTGCAGATGGGCGTAAACGTCACCGATGACCTCGCGGATGTGCTTGAAGTTTTTGGTGTCGCGTCCCTGCGCGATGGCGTAAATGCTGTTTTGTGCGCTTTCCAGAATGCCTGCCACCGAGTCCTGCTCGGAGTAGGCCGCCTCGGAAATGTCGTTTGCAACCTCAATGAGCCTGCGCAGCGTGCTTTTTTCCTTGACGATGCGGGCGTAGTCCTTGACGTTCAGGGCATTGGGAACGACCTCCGCGAGCGTGCGGATGTAATCCTGACCGCCCGATTTGTCGTAAATGCCCTTGTAGACCAAGGTATCGATCAGGGTGACCAGGTCGATCTCGTTGTTTTGTGCGAAAAGATCCTGAAAGGCCATGTAAATGCGCTGATGCTCTTCCAGATAAAAGTCGTCCGGCTTGATCAGGTCGGCAATTTCATCCAGCGCCTTGGGATCGATCAGGATCGAGCCGAGCAGGGATTGCTCGGCAATCAGGGAGAAGGGTAGCTTGCGTACAAGTTCCTCACTCATTGTAACCTCCAAAAATCGTCCGTACTGTTCTTATGCGCCCACCGTCACCTTGACGTGACCGGTGATCTCGGTGTACAGGCGCACGTCGTAATTGTAGGTGCCGTAGGTCTTGATGGGCTCGGGCATCACGATCTTGCGCTTGTCAACCGTGATGTTGTGCTGCTTTTGCAGAGCCTCGGCGATGTCCTTGGAAGTGATCGAGCCGTAAAGACGGCCGTCTGCGCCTGCGTTGACGTTGAACTTGACCACCACCTGAGAGAGCTTGGATGCGATCTCGTTTGCGTTGGCCTTTTCGGTTTCGATCTTGTATTGCTTGGATGCTTCCTTGTTCTTGGCCTCGTTGAGTGCCTTGTTGTCAGCAACTACGGCAAGCTTTTTGGGGAAAAGGAAGTTGCGGGCATATCCGTCGGATACGTCGATGATCTGATCCTTTTTGCCCTGTCCCTTCACGTCTTGTAAAAGAAGAACCTTCATGTTTATATACCTCCTTGCGGTCATGCGGGACGGTTTTTTCCGTCCTCGGATTTATAGTCGTATGCAAAATATTGGTCGATAGCGGATCTGAGCAGCTCGTAAGCGCCCTGAATGGTGGCGTTCTTGACCTGTGCGCCCGCCACGTCAAAGTGGCCGCCTCCCTGCAGCTTTTCAAGGATCAGCTGCACGTTGATCTCGCCCTTGGAGCGGCCGGAGATGACTACGGTATCTCCCATGAGTACCATAGCAAAGGAGGCCTCAATGCCCTTGAGAGAGAGCAGGCTGTCCGCTGCCTTTGCGGCAGCCACGCGGTCCTCGGGGGAGGGCTCCTTTTCGGTGTTGAGCCAGGTGATGGCCACCACGTCGCGATAGATACGCGCCATGGAGTCAAACGCGCTGGCTACGCGCATATCCTCCAGATCCTGGTTGAAGAATTCGCGCGTGACGCTGGTGTGTGCGCCTCTGGAATACAGGTAGTGCGTGATCTCAAAGGTCTGCGCACCCGCGTTACGGGTAAAGTTGTGGGTATCCAGCATAATGCCGGCAAGCAGCAGGTTTGCCTCCTCCTTTTGCAGGCTATCGGCAAATTCGCTCTGCTGCATCATTTCTGCAATGATCTCGCTGGCAGAGGATTTTGTCGGCTCGATATATTTCATAAAGGGGGAGAAATCAGGCTCCTTGACCAGTCTGTGGTGGTCGATGAGTGCAATGTGACGCACGCTGCCGGGCAGGTCGGGTGCCTCAAAGATAAAGCGGTTGTTTGCGTCCACAATGATCAGTAAGGTGTCCGAGGTCACGGTATTCATGCCTGCCTCGCGGTCAATGAACATCTCGCTGTATTGCTCAAGGCCGGAAAGGTGAGCAAAGCAGGTGCGGAAGGTGTCGCATTTGCGGTCAATGACGATGTGTACGCCGGGGATCTTGGCGTTGAAGCGACTCTCCTCGGCAGCCTTGGCCTGCAGCACGCTCAGCGTGAATCTGGCCGCACCCACGCAAGCACCGACAGAGTCAAAGTCGGGGTTGGCGTGTCCCATGATCAGCACGTTGTCGCACTCGCGGATCTTGCTTGCAAGCACGCCTGCGCTGACGCGGGAGTTGATCGAGGAGTTACTCTCCAGGATCTTGTGCGTGCCGCCGAAGTATTCCAGCGTGCCGCCCTGTGTGCGTCGGAGCGCGACCTGGTTACCGCCGCGCGAGAGCGCGACCTCAAGGGCTGCGTAAGCGGCGCGTTCCTTTTCTCCGAACGTGTTGCCCACGCTGGAAATGCCCATGGAAACCGAAACAGGGAAGGTGTTGTCACCGATCCTGACGTCCATGACCGTGCTCAGAATGCTGAATCGGTCGGCAATGCATTTTTCCAGCTTCTCTTCCGAGAAAATGGCAATATATTTATCTCTGTCGTATTCGCGGATCATACCGTCAAGCC
>JAZUSJ010000077.1:0-5455 GCA_045606685.1 Eubacteriales bacterium | reverse complement strand
CCCCCCCCCCCCAGCGGAGGGGCCTTTTGGTCTCCACCCGTCTTATCCGGTTACCCGTGAAAGGCTGCTATGAGGACCCTTCCCCGCTGGGGAAGGGGGACCGCACCGGAGCGTGTTTCGCAGAGCGAAACAGCGACGCGGTTGCGGTGGATGAGGTTCACCGTACGGATGCTCTTTCACATCTTATGTTTTTTTGTATTTGTTAACTCAATGTATACTTGAGAAACGCTCATATTTACATCGCTTTACAAGAAGGAAGTTATCTGCTATAATGAGAACAACGGTACCGGAATTCTATCCAAAGGAGATAAATCATGAGCAAATCAATGGGGCAAATTATCCGCAGTTTGCGTAAGGAGCGCGGATTGACGCAGGAAGAGCTTGCCGAACAACTGAATATTACGTATCAAGCGGTCAGTCGTTGGGAAAACAATACGGGTATGCCGGATATTTCCCAAATCGTGCCCTTAGCCAATGTTTTTGGCGTGTCCACTGACGTATTATTTGGTAAGGAGGATACCGATTGTCAAAAGGAAATTGACGAGTGTATGGCCAAAGCAGAGGATAGACTGTGCAATCCGCCGGAAAATCTCAACGTTCTTGAAAATCGAAGAGAGTGTTGTGAGGACGTGCTTGCTGTCTTGAAAATCTACCCCAACAACTATGAGCTTTTGGCTTATTCAATCGGAAATATCTGCTGTTTAGTGGATCAGTATTATTGGGATTCGGATGCGGAAGGTAAAAAAGCTGAGCGTCAATTTTGGGAAAATGAATGTATTCGTCAGGCCAATGTGATACTTGCGCACTGTACTGACAGCCGTTACTTGAACGCTGCTAATAAATGGATGACAGTGCTGTACAGGAGAATGCGAAATTTTGAAAAGGCCGAAGAGCATGCAAGAAAAATTGACGTCTTTAATCAGTATGAAGAGGGCGGTGCCTGGTTGGCAGACGTGTACGATTGTTTGGGTAAAAAAGAGCAAAGCAGAAAACAGTATGGAAACAATATCAATAAGGCATTGGATTATCTGCATCATCAGTTGGCAATGCTGGGGTATTCGTGGAGATCTGATGCAAAGTATGAACAGGCATATTCCTGTTTCAAGCTATACTGTGATTTTTATGACTGTATGATGGGGGAAGTGCAAGAAGAGCTGCCGTTTTGTCTGAATGTAAACTATGAGGATTGTGCTGAGATGTGTATGCGTCTCGGGCGATATGATGAAGCCATGGAATGGCTGGAAAAAATGATTGCTCACCAACGCTTTGTTGTGAAAAATTATAATGTGGTAACAAAAAGCTCCTTGCCATTTTTGCCTGATCTGGAATTCCGTTATACCGCGAATGTTTATGACAGAACCAATTTGCTGCTGCCCACGCTTTCATGGAAGCTCTTTGATCCAATTCGCGACACCGAACGGTTTAAGGTATTGTTTGCTGCAGCACAAGCTTTTGAAAAAGGTGAATGAAAAAATTACTCAAAAACCCGCTTCGGCGGGTTTTTTTGTCCGATCGCGTAAATCCTCTTTACAATTTTGCAAAAGCATGGTAAAATGAATACGGAATCCGATGCAATATCGGAAACAAGCGCACAGGCAGACCTTGGAGGTACACATATGGAATATGCACAGCAAACGGTCGTGGATTTTTTGAGCGGTAAGTTGGATATCGTGGAATTTCGCCGTCTTTATGACGAAAAGCCCGAAATAGACGCCTTTTTGCAAAATATCATCGATGAAATGAAAAAGGATACTGAAAAAAAGCCCATTCCGTACCCTTGTTTGTTGTCGACCGGACAGGAATGCCGTTTTTTATGTGTCGTTCCGTATTTGCTTGCCCCTGAAACCGATCCGGGCTTGCAATATTGTCCTCCCCAATATGAGTCGGTCCGTCAGATGCTGACGTATGAATTTCGTATGCATACGCACGACGTGGAAACCGCGTCGGGCGCATCCGAATTTTACAGTGAAGTGTACGAGATATATTACCAGATCGATCAGTCTGTTCCGTTCTTTTATAAATACAGTGAAGCCTTCGACTTTGCGCTGGACGTCATACCCGAATATCTGGAAGGCGGGAATTCCGAGAAGTATATTCAAAAGCATATCATTCCTCTTTTCCCCGACACCATGAAAAAGACCGAGCGCGTCAGGGCGATCAAGGCAAAGATTAAGGAGGCTTTCAAGAGCGAAAAGGGATATCCATGCTGGCCGCAATCGTCCGAATGGCCGATGGATAGTGAGGGCAAGCCCTGTACCTATATCGGCAAAGGAAAGAGCATGGGGGATCTGCGCAGATTCCGTTTTCGCGATGAGGTCACGGGGAAAGAGATCGTGATAGAGCAATCTCATTAATAAAAGAGCAGAAGCGGCGCTTCTGCTTTTTTGATACACTTGCAAAAAGCCCTTTACTTTTTTATAAAAATATGCTAAAATAATAATGGAATATAACGCTTTGGAGGTGCGAAATGCAACTGCACGAGGATAAACAGAAATTTTTGGAGATTTACAACAAGTACATCAAGCGCGAGGGTGCTGACAAGCTGCTGGCGTTTTTGGATTCGGACGCAAGCGACTTTTTCACGGCTCCCGCAAGCACGCGCTATCACGGCAATTATGAAGGCGGACTGTTGCGCCATAGCCTCAACGTCTACGAGTGCCTGCGCGACATTATGAACCGTCCGCGCATGAAAGAGGTATACGGCATTTCCTATTCGGAGGAGAGCATTGCCATCGCAGCGCTTTTGCACGATGTCTGCAAGGTCAATTTCTATAAGACCTCGTTCCGCAACGCCAAGAACGAGTTTGGCAAATGGGAGAGCGTGCCGTACTACACCATTGAGGACAATCTGCCCTACGGTCACGGTGAGAAGTCGGTGTACATCGTATCCGGTTACATGAAGCTGACGCGTGACGAGGCGTTTGCCATCCGTTATCACATGGGCTTCTCGGGCAACGAGGATCCCGGTAACGTAGGCAAGGCGCTTGAAATGTTCCCCCTTGCATACGCGCTTTGCATGGCTGACATGGAGGCTGCGTACTTCATGGAGGGCAGCCCCGAAAAGAAATAAAAAATACGAAATATAAAAAAGGAGATACGACTATGTCTGATAAGCCTTATCCTACCCCTCATATAAACGCAAAGCCTGAGGACTTTGCAAAGACCGTGCTGATGCCCGGTGATCCCAAGAGAAGCGAATTCATCGCAAAGACATTCCTTGAAAACCCCGTACTGGTCAACGACGTGCGCGGTGTGCATGGCTATACCGGTACGTATAAGGGTACGCCCGTATCGGTCATGGCAAGCGGCATGGGTATGCCTGCCATCGGCATCTATTCTTACGAGCTGTTCAATTTCTTTGACGTGGATAACATCATCCGTGTCGGCTCTGCAGGCTCTCTGCAGCCGCACATCCACGTGCGTGACGTGGTATTCGGCCAGGGTGCGTGCTTCCAGGGCGGTTTTGCTGCGCAGTACCATCTGCCCGGCAATATTGCCCCCATCGCAGACTATACGCTGCTGTCCACAGCCATCGAGCAGGCAAAAAAGCAGGGCGTGAATTATCACGTGGGCAATATTCTGTCCTCGGATATGTTTTATAACGACGATCCTGCCGATACCATGAAGTGGGCAAAGATGGGCGTCATGGCCGTGGAAATGGAGGCCGCCGCGCTTTATATGAATGCAGCGCGCGCAGGCAAGCGCGGACTTTGCATCTGCACCATCTCGGACAGCCTTGTAACGCATGAGGTCACCACCGCAGAGGAGCGACAGAACACCTTTACGCAGATGATGGAGATCGCGCTGGATACCGCTGTGGAGATGGCGAGAAAATGAGCAAGAGAGTATTTCTGATCGTACTGGACAGCTTTGGCATCGGGCAATGCCCGGACAGCGCTGCGTTTGGTGACGAGGGTGTCAACACGCTGGGGACTGTCTGCAAGACCGATGCTTTGCACGTTCCCAATATGCAAAGGCTGGGACTTGGCAACATTGAGGGCGTGGAGTGCTTGCCCTGTGTGGACGTACCCATCGGCTCGTATGCAAGATTGCGCGAAAAATCGGCAGGCAAGGACACCACCATCGGACATTGGGAGCTGACCGGGCTTGTGTCCGAGAGTCCATTGCCCACCTATCCCGAGGGCTTTCCCGAGGAGCTGCTTGCCCCCTTCCGCGCTCAGACGGGCAGGGGAGTGCTGTGCAATCAGCCCTATTCGGGTACTGACGTCATACGTGATTATGGCAGAGAGCATCTTGCCACGGGTGATCTGATCGTATATACCTCGGCGGACAGCGTGTTCCAGATCGCGGCGCATCAAAGCATCGTGCCGCTCGAAAAGCTTTACGAATACTGCGAGATCGCAAGAAAATTGCTGGTCGGCAAGCATGGCGTCGGCCGTGTGATCGCGCGTCCGTTTGAAGGGGAGTACCCGAATTTCGTACGCTCGAGCGGCAGACACGACTATTCGCTCGTGCCTCCCAAGCCCACGCTGCTGGATCGCATGAAGGACGCGGGCTATGACGTGCTGGCGGTTGGCAAGATCAAGGACATTTTTGCAGGCAGCGGCATTACCGAATCGTACTATACGCCAAACAATGGCGCAGGCATGCAAAAGACGCTGGAGCTGCAGAGCAAGGATTTTGAGGGCCTTTGCTTTGTCAATCTGGTGGATTTTGACATGGTGTACGGCCACCGTCGCGACGCGGTGGGGTATGCCAAGGCCTTGACTGCGTTTGATGAATTTCTGAATACCTTTATCCCCGGCATGAGAGAGGATGACCTCTTGATGATCACGGCTGACCACGGCTGCGATCCGGGATATACAAAGACCACCGATCACACAAGAGAATACGTGCCGCTGCTGATGTACAAAAAGGGCTTGGAGAGCCGCGACTTTGGCACGGTTTACGGCTTTGACGCAGTTGCCGCCACCATTGCCGATACGTTTGGCGTGGACGGTGTGAGCGGAAAAGTGCTGGGAGGGAATTGATATGACACCCGAAAAGCTGATAGAAATGGCAATCGAGGCGAGAAAAGCTGCATACGCGCCCTATTCGGGCTACCGCGTGGGTGCTGCGCTGCTGGGAAAATCGGGCAAGGTATATTTGGGCTGCAATATTGAAAACGCGTCCTATACGCCCACCGTGTGTGCCGAGCGCGTGGCCGTGTTTAAGGCGGTCAGCGAGGGCGAAAAGGAATTTGAGGCCATCGCGGTGTGCGGCGGCAACAAGGAGGAAATCGAAGGCAGTTTTCCGCCCTGTGGCGTGTGCAGACAGGTTCTGCGTGAGTTTTGCGATCCCAACGCGTTCAAGGTGTACCTGATCGATAAGGGCAGCGCGTATAAAGCGGTCACGCTCTCGGAGCTGCTGCCATACGGCTTCGGGCCGGATTTTCTGAAGTGAGTGACGCGCAAGCGCGCTACGCAAAAAGCTTCGTCTACCGTCACCCAAACGG
>JAZUSJ010000076.1:0-3011 GCA_045606685.1 Eubacteriales bacterium | reverse complement strand
GTTCCCATTTCGCCGCTCTCTCACCACTGTATATAAACAAAAGCAGCAGGAATTTGCTCGTTTCAGAACAAATTCCTGCTTTTTCCGCTATTTCCTCAGCCCCATCCGAGCGGTTTTTCTTTTAGAATGCGGGACGCCGAGGACGCCGTCCCCTGCAATCGGTGGGAATGCGCCATGTAAAAGATCTTCTGCATTTTCGCATTTCGCATTTTGAATTTTGCATTTCGCGTTGCGCATTCTGCGCTCATTTCCGCTCCACGCGGTTCATCAGCGCCGTGCCGTTCTTTTTGAGCCACGCGTGGCGGGCTTTGTAGTCCGGCATGACGCGGTCGATCTCGTCATAAAACGCCTTGGAATGGTTCATATGCTTGCGGTGGCAAAGCTCATGCACCACCACGCTGTCCAGCACCTCGGGCGGTGCTAAGAGCAACAGGCAGTTGAAATTGAGATTTCCCGCTGCAGAGCAGCTGCCCCAGCGCGTTTTTTGCGTGCGGATGGTAATGCGCCCGTAGCTGACGCCCACCAAGGGGGCGTAATGCGCCACGCGCTCGGCAAACACCGTTTTTGCCCTGTTTTTCAGCTCCTCATGCTCCTGCTCTGTCAAAACGGCACGCGCGGATTGCGGTGCTGCCGCCTTGGCCTGCGATTGCTTTTCTTGCTGCTTGCGGATCCAATCCGCGTGCTTTTGCACAAAGCGATCGATGGCGGACTTGGAAAGGCGGCGCGGTGCGCGCACCACGATCTCACCGTTCCTGACCTGCAGGCTGACCGTTTTTCGGTCGGAGCGAATCAGCTTATATTGCATCACTTTCTGAGCTTGACTGCCAGAGCGCACCAACCGTTCTCCTCTGCCTTCTCCACGATCTCAAAGCCGTGCGCTTCAAAGCAATCGACCACGTCCTGACTTCTCTCCATAATAATGCCCGATGCCAGCAGCACGCCGTCGTCCGCGATGTACTTATGTACGTCGGGTGTCATGCGGATGATGATATCCGCCACAATATTGGCGCACACAAGGCCGTATTTTCCGCCCTCCAGATCCACCGCGCGAAGCAGGTCGGACTGGTCACAGGTGATATTTGTCAGGCCCGAATCCTTGATATTTTCGCGTGCTACGCGTACCGACATGGGATCAATGTCGTAAGCCTTGCACTCCCCTGCACCCAACCTGGATGCACAAATAGCGAGAATGCCGCTGCCCGTACCAACGTCCAGCATGCGCACGCCGGGCGTTGTATACTTTTCCAACAAACCGATGACAAGGCGCGTGGTCTCATGCGTACCCGTACCGAACGCCATACCGGGATCCATGCGCACGATCAGCTCGCCCTCGGACGCCTCGTACTTTTCCCACGCGGGAACGATGACGATCCTGGAGCCGATCTTGATCGGCTTATAATATGCCTTCCATGCGTTCGCCCAGTCCTCTTCGTTAAGACCAATCATCTTGATCTCGCCCTCAATGCCGTCCTTTTGCATCATGCTGCGCAGAAAATCCACGTCCTCGCGAATGTCGCGCTCGATGGGCAGATAGACCGATACCGACGCAATGGTCTTATCCGCATTGAGAATGCTTTCGTCGATCAGATCACCGTAACAGGTCTTGAGATCGATGTCGCTGTAATCCTCAATCATCAGATTGTTGTTGATCATGCTCATCACGGCCACCAGCGCATCCAGCTGCTCGAGTTTGACAGTCACGCGGATCTGCGTCCACTGCGTGGTCTCGCCCCAATCCTCGCAAACGTAATCCTTATCTACCATGCTTTATTTCCCCTTCTTGAAGAAATTCTTTTTCTTTTTATAGTTGCTCTCACCGCAAGCATCGGCAAATGCACGCATTGCCTCCTTTTGCTTGGAGGAAAGTCCCGTGGGGATCTCAACCCCCACCGTAAAGATCAGATCGCCTCTGCGAGAGTTGCTGTGAGGAATTGGAATTCCCTTACCGCGCAAGGTAAAGGACGTACCCGTCTGCGTCCCCTCGGGCAGATCGAACTTCTGCGTCCCCTCCAGCGTGGGTACGTCGATCTCAGCGCCCAGCACCGCCTCGGAGATGGTCACGGGAATGTCGCAATAAATATCTGCACCGTCACGCTTGAAGATCTTGTGGCTTTGCACGCTGATCTGCATGATCAAATCACCCGCCGGGCCACCGTTTTTGCCATCGCAGCCCTGACCGCGCAGCGCAATCCTTTCACCGTGGTCAATGCCTGCAGGGATATCCACAGTCAGATTCTTATTCTCGCGCTCCATGCCTGTACCGCGGCAGCGTGAGCAAGGGGTTTTGATGATCTTACCCGTACCGCGGCATTTGTCACACGTCCCCGTGGACTGAAATTGCATGCCGCCCATGCTGTGTACGGTACGCACCTGTCCCGTGCCGCGGCATGCCGAGCAGGTTTCGGGGGTGTGTCCGCCCTCGTTGCCGTTTCCGCCGCAATCGGGGCATTTGCGCAGTCTTGTATAGGTAATGGTCTTTTTCGTACCAAAAGCCGCCTCCTCAAAGGAGAGCGAAACGCGCAGCTGGATATCGTCCCCGCGCTGCGGGCCGTTGCGACGGCGCTGACCGCCTCCGCCGAATGCCCCGCCAAAGAAAGAGCCGAAGATATCGCCAAGATCGCCAAAGTCCGCGCTGTAGCCTCCACCGTAGCCGCCGCCAAAGCCCGAGCTTTGGTCAAAGGCTGCATGACCGAACTGGTCATACTTTGCCTTTTTGTCGCTGTCGGACAGCACCTCGTATGCTTCGTTGACCTCCTTGAACTTTGCCTCTGCCTCAGCGTTTCCGGGGTTCATATCCGGATGGTATTTCTTTGCCAGTACTCGGTACGCCTTCTTGATATCCGCGTCGGACGCGCTCTTGTCAACACCAAGCACCTCGTAATAATCTCTTTTATCTGCCATGTCAACTTCCTTTATAACCTGCTGTAGGCTGCCGCACCTTGTGCGACAGCCTTAGCCGAACGGGAGCCGAACCGAATTGCCCGACGACGATGCATTTTCGCATCTTTCGG
>JAZUSJ010000075.1:0-2777 GCA_045606685.1 Eubacteriales bacterium | reverse complement strand
GACGGTCCATGAAAATGAGTTGATGCAAATCCCGGGACGTCGTGGGCGCCGTCCCCTGCAGGTATTTTGAATTTTATTTCATCTTAATTGCTTTCTTCCCGTTCTCCAAACAGCGCGGGCAAAATCTGGTTACACACAATGCCGGAAACGGCACACAGCACGGTGGCAGCAATAAAAACCCACCAGCCCGGATGCCATAAGCTGCATGCAAAGCCCATAAATAAGTATGCGGCAATCGCAATGATAAAGGCCAGAGCGCAGATACCTGCATTCAGCTCATCCCAATCTACAAAATGCCGTTTGGGTGCGTACCCTTTCTCGGGACTCTCCTGCTCCTGCTCCTGCTCCTGCTCTTGCTCCTGCTCCTGCTTCTGCTCCTGCATTGGCGCAGTCTGTTTTTCTGCACTCGCGTCGCCGCGCACCAGCGTTTCCATATCGCACTCCAATATCTCGCACAGCCTGATCACGGTCTCCACGTCGGGGTACACCGAATCGGTCTCCCAGCGCGAAATGGTCTGACGGGACACGTACATACGCTCTGCAAGCTCCTCTTGGGTAATGCCCTGCTTTTTTCTTAAATATCCGATATTACTTCCAAAGCTCATATTTGCCTCCTTGAGTTCTGATGCCTTTATCATACTTCAAAACCCCGAAAAAGTCCACCTCATACCCTGTTTTTTTGCAACACGGCGTGTTGCATTGGCGTTTTTGGGCCGCTAAATCGCTTATTTTTTCTTAAAATCCGACTTTTTTTCGTGTTTGTCAAAAGTCTTTTTCTGCTCAAAGCTCTTTTTTTGCTCAAAAGTCTTTTTCTGCTCAAAATACGGTTTCTTGGCCGTTGCGGGATCGCGGAAAAATTCGTACAGCGTGCAAGGCAGCATACCGTTGTAAAGTCTGTGCGTCTTATCAGCCACGCGGCCGTATTTGCGCTCAAATTCGGGATAAGAGGTGATGATATACACGTGCCAGGGGTAAAGCTCTGCAAAGGTCTTGCCCATGTCACGGTAAAGTGCTGCTACCTCGTCGTCATCCATCATACGCTCACCGTAAGGCGGATTGCACACCACGGTTCCCTTTCTGTCCTCGCGCTTGATCTTCCTTGCATCTGCATGGAAGATGTTGAGATATTCCTCCACGCCCGCTCGGCTGGCATTCTCATAAGTCACGTCCAGCATGTCCTCGTCAATATCCGAGGCCCACGCTTCAAATTTGCTGTCGCGGAGGATCAGATCCTGCGCCTCGGTGGCGGCATCCGTCCATGCTCTTTCGGGAATGCAGGCAAAATCCTGCCCTGCAAAGCCTCTGCCAAGTCCCGGAGCGCGGCGCGTGGCGATCATGGCCGCCTCAATGGCGATCGTACCCGAGCCGCAGAAGGGATCCCAGAACAGAATATCCTCCTTGGGGCGGGCGGTATACGCGATGGATGCCGCCAGCGTCTCGCGCAAGGGCGCGATGCCTGCCTGCGGGCGGTATCCGCGCTTATGAAGTGCCGTACCCGAGGTATCCAGCATCAGGGCAACCACATCCTTGAACAGGAAAAACTCGATCTGGTATTTTGCACCGTCCTCTGTAAACCAGCGAATGCCGTAGGCCGAGGAAAGCCTGTCCACGACTGCCTTTTTGATGATGCTCTGGCAATCGGGAATGGAGTACAGCTTACTCTTGATGCAATGCCCCTTAACGGGAAACGCATCCGACGAGCCGATATACTCCTCCCACGGCAAGGCCTTGACACCCTCAAACAGCGCGTCGTAGGTGGTGGCGGGAAATTCACCCACCTTGATCATCACTCTCTCCGCGCAGCGCAAAAACATATTGGCGCGCGCGATGTCGGCAGGTGTTCCCTCAAAGGTCACTCTGCCGTCCATGGTGTGTACTCGCTTCAGTCCCAGCGCGTCTATTTCTTCTCCGAGCTGTCTTTCCAGCCCGAACATACAGGTTGCTACCAAAAGCATAAGAGTCCTCCTCTTTTTGTTTCTCCTACTATTATACACAAAAAATCCCGTTCGGTCAAGGGCATTGTTCGTCATACTTTTGTCACATTATCGTCATAAATTTTCAAAAGAATTCAAAATAATCTGCTTGAAGCTGACACAAAAAAGGAGTATACTGATGGCATCAGATCCAAAAAGGAGTCTTGCATGAAAAAAGCAACCGTTGCATTGACGCTGTGTCTTTGCGCATGCCTTTGCCTTGCCGGATGCGGCAAGAACAAAAAGAATGAAAATACGCCTTCCGGCTATGAAACCTCGGCCGACGGCAGCATCATATATACGGATAAGGACGGAAATCCGCACAACGTGACCTTTGACGACGGTAGCGAAACCGTAAGCGCAGTTGAGATCCCCGAGGCGGATTTTGAGCAGTCGGTCAGTCAAGGGACGTACGACGGCACAGCCGACGCGACCGTGACCTTGCTTGGCAGCAGCGCAACGGTTGACGGCAGCGGGGTGCAGATCAACGGCAGCACCGTCACCTTCACCGCGCAGGGAACGTATCTTGTGAGCGGTGAGCTGCAGGGACAGCTCGTGGTGGACACGCCTGATGCAGAAAAGGTCAAGCTGATCCTGAACGGCGTTTCGGTCACCTGCGAAAGCGCCCCTGCCCTGCAGGTCAATACCGCGGCGAAAAAGGTGGTTTTGTATTCCGCAAAGGATTCGGTCAATCTGTTCTCGGACGGTACGGATTATTACACCGAGGCCGAGGACGGCTCGTCGAGCGGTCTGCCCAATGCCTGCATCTGGTCTGCAGAGGATCTCAAATTTGACGGACTTGGC
>JAZUSJ010000074.1:0-8404 GCA_045606685.1 Eubacteriales bacterium | reverse complement strand
GAGCCACTACCCGAGCCACTACCCGAGCCGCTGCCGGAACCACTCCCCGAGCCGCCGCCTAAGCCCATACCGCCACTCATAGAGCCCGTGACTTCAACCTTGATCCAGCCAATGCCATCGACGTAGACCTCTACCCACGCATGTCCGGGAGATTTGATTTCAACAAACTCACCGGCCTCGGTTTCTACCACAAATCCTTCCACATATCTTGCGGGAATACCCAGCGCTCTGTAAAGCAGCGTTGCGGCAGTTGCATAGTGTCGGCATACGCCTCTTTTGTAAGTGGAAAGGAAGGCGATTGCAACATTGGACTCTGCATCCAGATCTCTGTTATACATCAAATCATATTCAGCAGCATTCTGAATATAAAGCGCAACAGCATCGATGACATCCGCATCTTTTGCATCAAAGCCTTGCTCGGCAATTATGCCTTGCATAAAGGAAAGCGTTTGGTCATCAAGTGTCAGATACATTTGATATACGTACGCTCTGTACTCTTCTTCAAGCAAAGAAATCTCACCCAGCTTACCCTTGAGTTGATCAAGTGAATCCGGTAAAACATAATACGGTACTGTAAAATCAGTCAAAGATCCAATATTCTCCGTATCTGTATTTTGGATCTCATAACCGCTACCGTACCCCATATAGTAAGGCAGCATATAGATCTGCAGATCCTTGATCTCTGCGATGACAGCATACTGTCCGATGTTGGACAGTGCGATTGAGGTCAGATAATTGAAGCTGCTGCCATTGGGAAGCGTTTTCCAATAAGGTGCTGCAACATCCCATCCTCTGCCGTTATAGCTTCCGTAGCTATATTGCTTTAAGTAAACCGTGCCGCCCTTGTCAGTCTTGATCTGCCCGATGACTTGCTCGGGGGATTCTTCATCCTGCTTGGGTTGTTCTCGAATTTCCAGAATACCCTCTTTTGCAGTCAGAACATAGTAATCCGAAACGTCCTGCATATCTGCGTCCACAATGCGCACAGTCATATAGTTCGGAGCAGATCCGATCTCTGTGATACTGCCAAACACCTCAACAAGCAGCTGATGCCCCAGATCTGTTCTCAAAGCACCCTCGATGATCACCGGCTCATAATCGGCATTGACAAGCGGCTCACCGTCATAATATTTCCAATCCGATGCAGAGGTCACGTAAATGACTGCATGCGGCAGTACCTCAAGATTGCCGAAATCATATTGTATCTCGTAGTTATGCGTGACGTTGCGCGTTGACGAGAATATCTGCGTTTTCTCAATATCCAACAGGTTTTCACTCTCGCCTATCTCTGTTTGCGAGCCGATAAAAACAACGCTCAAAGCATGTCCCGCAACAAGATCATACAGCTGATCGGGATAAACACCAAACACCGCATTGGTCAGCGGAGTTCTATCATAGTACTTCTCTGCACTCTCTGTAAAGACCGTGATCTTTCTCGGAGTGACTGTCAGCATGCCGGTGCCGATCGAAACCGGGTAATAATTATGCGTCACGTCCCTTCCGTTCTCATCCAGAATACGGAACGACTCTACGATCGAATCGACAGAACCCACATCCGTAATGCTGCCAAGAATGGAGAGTGCTTGGAGCACGTGTCCCGGCACCAAGGGATATGGAGAATCCTCAGTGATCTCCAGCTTGGTCGCATACAGGGGCTGATCATCGTACACCTTTTCCTCATCTACAGGCTTAAAGCTGATCGGGCGAGGCAGTACGATAAGAACGCCGCTATCCCAGGTCACTTCATAGTTAAAGGTGGTTTCACAGCAGGCAAGGTCGTCAACTTGGTCATGCGTGCAGACACTCTGATGGATCAGATACTCAAACACATTATCAATCGCACCTGCATCGATCAGGCTGGGCCATTGCAAAATGACCAGCTCTTCGCCCCGGACAATGCCCAATTCGGATGTGATTTCGTATTCATGCACGAAATGCTCCTTGGCATCATAGATCCATTCACCGCCCATAGTTCGGATGGTGATCGGACGCTTGGCAACCTCCAGCGTGCCGTAAATATACGTGATCTCATAGTTACAGGTCACGTCGACAAGCATCGGTTCGCCCATGGCATCCTCAGCGCCCTCACGGTCGCTGTAGATCAGAATGCTGTACACGTTCTCCATCACACCTGCATTTTTGATCTGCGGGGGATCCACTCTGACAACGGTGTGCCATTCTACCAAATTGGAGAACCAATAGTTTTCAGCCTCGTGATACTGGCCGTCGTATACCCAATATCCGTCCCCCGTGTATATCTCGACGGGGCGAGGCGTCACAGTCAGCGTACCGTACACGTAGGTAATGGCATAGTTTTCGATCACGTTTTCACCGTTCTCATCAATGATTGCATTTATGACAACGCAGTTTTCCTTACTGCCTACATTGCGGATGATCTCCACAAACAGATCGCATGCATGCTTTTGAACAAGACCGTCAATTTGGTAGTTATCCAGCATATGGTCTTCCCCGTCGTATACCCATTCGCCGTCAAACGTGGTCAGTGTCAGCGGACGATGCGTCACTGTCAGCGTGCCGTACGTACAGATAATGTCATAATTATTCATGACATCCTCACCGTTCTCGTCGGTGATCGCACGGATGATTACGCTGTTCTCAACCGTACCGACGTTGCGGATGCTTGCCACGCTGATATCGTAGGTATGCTTTTCCAGCATGCCCTCGATGATATAATTATCCAGCATGTGGTCTTCCCCGTCGTATACCCATTCGCCCGAGAAGGTTGTAACGGTAAGAGGACGAGGTGTAACGGTCAGCGTGCCGTACGCAGAGGTCACGCTATAGTTAGATGTAACGTCCTCACCGTTCTCATCCGTGATCGCGTGAATGGTCACACTGTTCTCGATCGTGCCGACGTTGCGGATGCTTGCCGCGCTGATATCACAGGTATGCTTTTCCAAAAGGCCTTCTACGATGTAGTTATCCAGCATATGGTCTTCCCCATCGTATACCCATTCACCATCAAACGTGGTAATGGCGAGAGGACGGGGCTCGACGGTAAGCGTACCGTACACGTATGTAATGGCATAGTTTTCAATCACGTTTTCACCGTTTTGGTTTGTGATCGCATTGACAACGCGGACGTTGTCCTGCGTGCCTGCATTCTTGACGCTCACGGCAGGCGAAAGCTCACAGTCATGCGTTTCCAGAAGTCCCTCGATCAGGTACTCATCCTGCACATGCTCTTCTCCGTCGTATACCCATTCACCGCCATACGTAGTTACGGAAAGAGGACGGGGAGTCACGGTCAAGGTACCAAACGTATAAGAAATGGCATAGTTGGCAGAAACGTCCTGACCGTTTTGGTCATAGATCGCACCGACGGTCAGAGCATTCTCCTTGATGCCTACGTTATGGATGGTCGTATGCAGATAATCGCAGGTATGGTTTTCCGCCAGATCCTGCATGGGGAATTCATAAAGCTCGTGATCCATGTCATCATATACCCATTCCCCGCTCTCGGTCACGATGACCAGCGGCTTGGGCGTGATCCTGATCATGGCTTCAGCCACAAAGATCGCGTAGTTCGCGGTCTTGTCCGCTCCGCTCTCGTCATGCACCTCAAACACCTGTGCATTGGGATATTCACCCACGTCCAAGGGCTTGGCGTTGGACATCAGGATCAGCTGATGCCCCGGAGCAAGCGAGGTGGATGCATCCAACGTATAGTCGGAGCAATTATAAACCTTACCGTTATAAACGAACTCGCCGCTTTCGGGCGTGATCACAAGCGGACGCTTCTCCACGGTCAGCGTACCGAATACCGAGGTGATATCGTAATACACCGTGCGATCCGCTCCGTCCTGCGTCAATACCTTGAGTGCAGGCTCGTTGGGAACAGAGCCGGGATCGGTCAATTCGGCCGTAAAGGTTGCCACAAGCGAGTCACCGTCAAACAAGGTGCCGTCGGACAGCGCATAGGTATGGAAGGAGAACGGCAGCGCATCATAGATCTGCGATGCATTCTCAACCGTAACCGTGATCGGACGCTTCAGGATCGCAATTTTGGATTCTGCAGCCTCGATCTCATACGAATCCGTAACGTCGTTGCCCTGTCCGTCCAGGATCTTGACATTTTCAAGATTTGCCTTGACGTCGTAAAGCATAGCAATACCCGGATCAGTCGTGTCATTGACTGCTCCGTTCGAAAAGATAAAATCCTCATAAACCAGACGATCCTGATATAAAAGCGCAATATCCGTGGTGGCTGTGGGCGCATTTCCGTACATCACGGAAGATTCCACCACCGACACACCGATCTTTTTGGGATGGATCACAACGCTGACCGGCTTACATTCACGATAACCGCCAAACAGCGTTTTACCCAAAGCACGCACCTGGTACGTTCCCGCTCGGATAGGCGCTTCTTTTACCCATGTAACGCCACCGTCTGCGCTGTATTCGTACCAAACGTCACTCCAGAACACCTTGGATTGGCATTCTATTTGCTGTCCGTATTCCAATTCGGTCGGGCATTGCAGGTCCAGAACGGTTCCCTTCAATGCCAGTACCGTGATGATCGCGGCGGTAATGACCGCAACTGTTGGAATGATGATTGGCAGCATACGGACGATCTTTGACAAAACACGCGCTGTTTTTTGTATTTTGCTTTGATAAATCTCGTATAACATAATTCTACCTTTGATCTGCTTTAATTACGTGTCACCTTCAATTTTCCGGCCAAAAGCCTGATCGAATAATTGGACGTAACATCCTTGCCATTGGCATCTTGTATCAGAATGTGCGTAATGATATTGTCCGAACGACCGATCTCTGTTTGCGAACCGACGATGCGGCACAGAACGATACGATGTCCCTCAATCAGCGCACCCTGCTCCAGCGTATACGTATCGCACGTAAGAGCTGTGCCGTCGTAGGCCTTTTGGGCATCCCCTGCCTTGACTGTGATTTCAAGCGGTGTGATACGAGCCTGACCGTAGGAGTTATTGATCCAATAGTGATCGGTCACATCCTTACCGTTTGCATCGGTCAGTGTCACCTTGAACGTGTTGGTGTGCTTTCCTGCGTTGTACCCCGCGGTGGAAACGATATGTACATCAAATCTCTCATCGAGCGATCTGTCATACGTTACCGACAACCCGGGGCGCCTGCCGTCATATACCTTTTCACAGCTCGCGCTGGCAAAATCAAATCTTTCCAAATAGACATGAATGACGCCTTTGTTTAGTTTGAATCGGAACTGATCGGTCACATCGTTGTGATCGGCATCAAAAACCCTGATATCTTCAATGACGCTTTGCGCCTTTCCCGGCTCCGTTCTCTTTCCCGAAACAACAGCCTCATAGGTATACCCCAGCTCTGCATAGTCTTCAAAGCCTCGCAGTGCCACGGTTCCCTGCTTTGCAATATCAAACTCGGTACCGTCATACTGATGTCTGACAATAACGGGTGTCAGCTCAATGGTGGGCCGGACACCTTCGCCGCCGGGAGTACCGCCACCGGAAGAGGACGAGCCCGTGACCTCTACCATAGTCCAGCCGATACCGTCCACGTAGACCTCCACCCATGCGTGCGCCTTATCGGCCGTTACGTTTGTCCACGTGCCTGCCTTTGTTTGTGCAACAATTCCTACGGTATATCTTGCAGGAATGCCCAAGGCTCTGTACAAGAGCGTTGCTGCAGTTGCATAGTGTCTGCAAACGCCCTGTTTGTATTCTTCAAGGAATGCGATTGCAATATTCTCTTCTCTGTCAAGCCCGGGATCGTATTTCAGATCATAAACAGCCGCGTTCTGAATATAGGATGCAACCTTGGCAATGATCTGAGGATCATCCTTGGAAAGTCCCAACTGCTCGATCAATCCTTGCATATACGCATCGGATTCCGGATCGATTTCCAAATACTGACTGTACACAAACGACCTGTAATTCTGCTCATACTCGGAGATCAGCCCTGAATGCTTGACCAAAGCGTTCTGACTGTATTTATAATAGCCTGCGGTATATACATCCGAGGTGTCGCCCGTAAACATCAGATCGTTACCCGGCATTGCATAATCTCCCGCGTGGGGATCAAGATAGTACGGCAATGCATAGATACCGCAAAGTGACTTGATTTCCATGGTGTGTGCCTGCGCCCCACCCTGCATCAGCGCAAAGCTGGTCAGATAGGATGCCGCATACTGCTGCAGCAGGAATGATTCATAGGCACTTGCGTCATCCCACCCCTTGCCATTATAATCGCCATAGCTTTGCATTCTGAGATAAACGGTATCGTCGGCATCCGAGTATACAATATACAAGACCTTGTTCTTATCACTGTCATTCGGAATCAGGCTGGAGGATCCGTCAAAGTCCACGCCACCATCCGGATCGGGCTCTTCTGTCGTTTCCTCTTCGGTCGTTTCTTCCTCGGTAGGCTCTTCCTCAGTGCTTTCCGGCTCGGAGGTTTCCTCCTCGGTAGGCTCTTCCTCGGTGCTACCCGGATCAGAGGAGTCGGGTTCGGTAGTTTCCTGCTCAGTGGGTTCTTCCTCGGATGTGTCGGGATCAGAGGTAATCTCCTCCGAGATATCCTCTTCAGAGGAGTCCTCCTGCGTAGAATCCTGATCGGGAGGCTCTACTCCGCCACCCGGGCCAAAATCATCTCCGCTGTCTGTTCCGGAAGAACCGTCATCCATGATATCATCGTCGTCCGGGTTGTCGTTCGGATCATCATCCACGACCAAAAGCCCCTCCCGAAGCACGATCTTATAATTCACTGTCACGTCATTTCCAAACCCATCGTAAATACTGACCGCGCTGATCGTATTGCTGGTTCTTCCCGGCTCAATGATATATCCCGTGACAAGCACGCTTTCCTTATGTCCGCTGACCAGACCGTCGCATTCAGCCAGGATCTCATAGCTTTCTGCGGTAAGCGGCTGACCGTCATATACCTTGGTCGCACTTTCAGAGGTGATCACCAGCGTGCGCGGTTTTACCTTGAGTGTGCCGAAATTATAGTGGATCGAATAATCACTTGTCACATCAGCGCCCAATTCATCCACAATACGCACGTTCAGCATGTTTTTGCACTCACCTACGTTGGTCTGCGAGCTGTCAGACGTGACCTCCAGCTCGTGTCCCTTCTTCAGCTTGCCCGAACTCATGCGCCAGTTGTGATTGGTCAAAGGGACGCCGTCATACAGTGCCTCAACACTCTCGGTTGTGAAGGTCAGGCTGGTTTTGTTGAGTGAAAGCACACCGCTTATAAGCAATACTGCAGTCACCGCAAGGAAAAACAGTACCCCGATCATCATGGCACTCAGCAGACTGACCCATTTTGATTTTCTAAACATAATTCTTATCTCGATTCGTTAAAAATATTGGAATTTTTAAGCATTTCTCTGTAATCTGTGAATATGCTCCTTACAAATAGGCATCTTATCCACACCGAAAAGATCGTCAATAAAGGACAAAAGTCCCTCAGCCGAATTTCTCAAATAGATCGGGTTTTGCGTTTCCAGCTTTCTGATCACCTTTTTGGACAGGATATCATCCAACGCCATCAGCTCATCCCCACCGCAAGCAACGTATACGGGGATATAGGTGTTAATCTGCTTCATGATTCGGTTACCGAACGTGATATGGAAATGCTCGATCAGATATTTGTCCAGCTCTTCCAGTCTTTTGGCATTTCTTCTGCTGACGCCGTATTCCTTGATCGCCTTATCCACAAGCGCTGTGAAATCAGAGGCCGAGATCGGCTTCTTGGAAACTGCGGGGGCTGCAAATCTTTCGCACTTGGTATCAAGATTGAGGATCATGGCGCGGTCATATACCTTATCCGAGATGGCGAAGGTGGAGTCGTCGTTGTTTGCCGTTCCCACGAACCACATATTCTCAGGCAGCTTGATTCTGCCATCCTTGAACTGTCTGGGATCGCTTGCCCACTTGTCCGACACGACGTCGATATATCTCTCGTCCGGGTTGGGCAGCTCCAATAGCGACAAAAACTCCGCAAAGTAATACTCTACTCTTGCAATGTTCATCTCGTCCAGCACCGTGATGTAGATATCCTTGCTGTAGTTTGCCTCGTACATTTTTTCCAAGAGCAGCGTTTCGTTGAATCTCTTGGTAAACTCGTTGTAGTAGCCTACAAGGTCGGTTCTTTCCTTCCACATGGGCTGTACCGGAATGACCGTGGACGCATTATCGGTAAACGAGCCGAACGCGTGCGCCAGCGAGGTCTTACCCGTACCCGACATACCCTGCAGGATGACCAGCTTGGATACTGCCATGCCTGCTACAAAGCGTCTGATATCTTCTATATCGTAATACAGTCTGAGCTTGCTTGCCGCATAGTTGCGGAAATCATCGCAAAAGCTCTCCAGCGTCACGCGCTTTTCATAGGTCGTATGACCGTAGCTTGTGCTGTTGCGGTC
>JAZUSJ010000073.1:0-10525 GCA_045606685.1 Eubacteriales bacterium | reverse complement strand
CTTATGGAATTCGTTGATGTCCATGGACAGTTTTTTCATGATCAGCTTGCTGCCGTCGCAGATCAATTGTCCGCCGTCAAGGTCAATTTCGAGGCGGTTGGTGCCGGGGCAGTCGGAGGGGGGGGTGCTTTGATATTGTCGCAGCGCCGCATAGGGGGCTCGTTCTCTCTGCCGCCCTGCGTTGCTTCTTTGTGCGTACATTGTTTGTCCTCCTGTACATGGATTGAGCGTATACGCTCAATGGCAGTATATGACGAAGGGGCGCGAAGCGTGTCGAAGCAGCAATGACAGATTTTTGGCACGCAATTTTTATTTATCCTGCCGATTGTTAAGGGAAAATTTTTGTGATATAATAACCCTGTTGGCTTTTAATTTTCACTAAAATTTGCAAAAACTATTGACAAAGTGACAAAAGCGTGATAAAATGGTTTCGAAAACCACATTCGGGCAAGGAGGCTCATTTTGGATATTTTACTTTATTGCTTGTTCGCGGTGTTTTGCAGTGTTTCTTTGATCGGGATTGTATTTTACTTCCCCAGAATAAAATGCTGGTTTTACGCGTTCGGACATCAGGAAAGGTTGTATAATCCCAAGAAAAACCGTTTGGCTGTCATTGTTCCTGCCAAAAATGAAAGTGAATCGATCACTCCGTTCTTTGACAGTGTAGACAGACAGACCTACGCAAAGGAGCTTTTCGACGTTTTCGTGGTTGTGGACGATGCGGCTGATCCCACCATTGCCATGACCGAGCAAAGAGGGCATAAGCCCGTGATCGTTTCGGGACAGACCAAGAAGGGCGATGCGCTGGACGGCTGTCTCAAGCGCATTCTGATGGAGGATTCCGAGGAGTACGACGCATACATCGTCATTGACGCGGACACCGTGCTGGACGACGCGTATCTGGAGGAAATGAATAACGCCATGGTCATGGATACCGAGATCGTGGTTTCCAAAAAGCGCGTTAAGAATTATTTCTTTGGCGATAAAAGTACAAGAACCCTGTCGGCCTGCTGTAATGGCGTGATCTGGACGCTGATGGACAATCTCGGCAACTATTATAAAACGCAACACGGCTATCCCTGCTTTATCGTGGGTACGGGATTTCTGATGCGTGCGGATCTCGTGCGTAAGAACGGCGGCTGGCCGTATCAGAGCACGCTGACCGAGGACGTGGAGCTGATGATGGACACCGTGCTGTCGGGCTATCTGACCAGTTATTACGAGCATGCGATCGTATATATGGAGGAGGCCACCAAGCTTTCTGTGACAAATAAGCGCAGACAGCGCTGGATGACGGGTGTGGTGGACAGCGACAGACTGTATATGCCCAAGATCGATGCAAAGCAATCTAAGGGCGCATCCAAGACCGAGAGAATGAAGAGATATCACGCAACCAGCCTCAATATTGTGTACAGCCTGGTTGGAACGGCGCTTGCATATGCCGCTATCAGCCTTGTGCTGACGATTGTGCTTGCCATTCTCGCGCATCCGCTTTGGTGGTGGGCGCTGTTGGGGGCTGTGATCGGCATTGGTGCGATCTATCTGTATTTCCTTGTTCCCACGCTGTTTGCCGTCTTTTCGGATTGGAACGTGATCAAGCTTTCGTTCTTCGGAAAAATATTGTTGATTCTTGCACATCCCATTTATTATATGGGCTATATCCCCGTAATGTGGCGCGCGCTGTTCTCCAAAAAGGGAAGAAGCACGTGGGTAGCCATCGAGCGCGGGAATTTTACAAAAGGAAGGTGAGTATCCCATGATGGATGCCGATTCCAGACTTCAAGTTCTGGCAGACATAGAAAAATACGAGCTTTCGGGCGAATTTGATAAACACGTCGATCCCATTGACTGGAGCATTGTGCTGCCGGTGACAAAGGAATTTCCGTACGTACGCCGCGGCTTTGATAAGGTCAAAACCTTTTTCAAGTATCAATTCGTGGTCAAGCCGTTCCGCCGTCAGGTGGTGCGCGACATGATCAAGCCCGAGGTGTACGGCATTGAGAACGCCAAGGGGATCAAGAGTGCCGTGATCACCTGTAATCACGTCAACAAATTCGATTGCCTTGCCTTGCAGCATGCGTTTCGCAAGATCAAGAGCAAGATCTATACCGTAGCCGCTCCCTTTAATAACATGAAGGGCGCATTCGGAGAGGGCATGAGAGCCGGCGGTATGTTGCCGCTTTCGGATGATCCCGCAGTGATGCGACATTTTACCAAGGCTGTGGACTGGTATTTGCAGCATGACAATTTCGTGGTCATCTATCCCGAGCAGGCTATGTGGTGGAATTATAAAAAGCCCCGCGTGTACAAGGACGGCGCATACACCTTTGCCGTCAAAAATAACGTACCCATTATTCCGACGTTTATCACTTACCGCCCAAGCGGTAAGGTAAATGAGCAGGGAATCGAGGAGATGTATCTGACTGTGCATGTGATGCAGCCGATCTGGCCCGATCCCGCCCTGCGCCGTCACGACAACGTGGCGAATATGAAAAAGCAAAACTTTGCTATGTGTAAAGCAAAGTACGAAGAGGTCTATGGCGAAAAGCTGACCTATTCGACGCTTGATCCCGAAAAGGCACCCGATAAGATCGCATTGGGATAAAGCCGAAAGATGTTCCGCTACTATATTATCGCGATCGTTGTGGGCAATATCCTGATCGGCCTTGTGAATGGCTTGATAGGCCTGCCGGGATGCTCCACACCCGTGGCATTGCTTGTGTGCTTGGGCGTGTCCGTTCTCTTTACCGCACTGGAATTTGGCTTGGATGCCTTGATTGCTTGGCTGACAAGACTCTTGCCGGGGAAGGCTGTGGATCCTTTCCGCAAGATTTACCGTGTGGCAAAATGGGAGAAAAAGGTTTACAAAAAGCTGGGGATCGTCAAATGGAAGGACAAGATTCCCGAAGCCGGCGGCCTTTTGGCGAAGTTTCAGAAGAAAAAGGTGCTGGATTTTCATGACAACGAGTATCTTTACAAGTTTATGTGCGAGTCCGTTTATGCCGAGGTGATGCATGTGATATCTGCCTTGGCAGGGCTTGCCGTCCCCGCGCTTTGCGCATGCCGTCTGCTGTGGCCGGACGTCATACCGCAGGTGCATTGGTGTGTACGTATCGCGCTGCCCGTGGCATTGGTCAATTTCGTGCTGCAGGTGCTGCCCGTGATGGTGCAGAGATACGTGCGTCCGCAGCTCGTGAGCGTCTATCTGCGCAACCAAAAGAGAGCAGAGCGGCTTGCAGAGCAAAAAGTAAGCGAATAAAAAAGTGAATGGGCTGAGTCGAGGTGACTCAGCCCGTTTTGATTTGTGTTTCAGAGCATGCGGTGGGTACGCAAGTACCAACGCGCATATTCGCCCCAGAAGTTGTTGAATACCCGATAGGAATTCTCGTATGCCTCATCCCCCATGGAAACCAGATCCATCATAGCGATCAGATACCACGCATAAAGCTTTGCGTGCGGAGCGGAGACCAAAAGCTTGGTATCCATGTCGTCCTGGGCATCATAGGATGCAATGTCGGCAGGATAAATGCCCATGATCTCGGTCTGCACCGCGCCCTCAATTTCGTTGATCCACACCATTTTGGTCGCGTTTCCAAAGGAGTTGGGGCGGATTTCGTCTACGTAATCGATCAATTCCTTGATTGTCATCCACCCACTCCGATCTATATAAATTCGGCTTTCACCGTGAGTGTATTATAGCATAAGTGGGCGGATTTGTCGTTCCCCATGGGATTGGGGGAACATTCAATTGTAATCGGTAATGGCAACGTAAATTGTTCGTTGGTAGGGTGCGACGTCCTCGACGCACCGGGTAGATTACATTGAAAAAAGATTGCTTATGTAGGGCGGGCTGTCGAGGACGTCAGCCCCTACCGACGGATGGTTTACATTGTGTTGCCCATTGTATATGGAATATAGGTTCCGGATGAAAAAACAGCCACGCATCGCGCGGCTGTTTGGAAATCAATCATCTATATCTGTGAGCTTGGAAACAGTGGTGCCAAGCACCTCTGCTATTTTGAACAGCGTTTTGAGTGAAGGGCAGAAATAGCTGCCGGGGCCTTCCAATTGAGAAATGTAGCCCGCAGAAAGCTCACACGCCTCTGCCAACTCCTCTTGTGTCATTCCCTGTAATTTTCTGTAATAAGCAATATTCAGTCCGATCTTGATCAGGTTCATTTTATATTGACTTTCCAGCATATTCTACTCCTTTTTTCTGATAAGGATATTATAGCCTATTTACAAAGAAAAGTTTATATGCTATAATATAAGAAATATTAGGGGAAATATAGGAAATTGAAGAATACACATGGAGATTAAATTATGAAATTGCTGATCGTGGGTTCGCGTAGTATTCAAGATTATGATTTGTCCGCCCTGATTCCCGACAATACTGATCTGATTATCAGTGGCGGAGCAAAAGGTGTGGATACATTGGCAGAACAATACGCAGACAAACACAAAATATCGAAGCTGATCATTCGTCCTCAATATGAAGTGTATGGAAAGGCTGCGCCAATTCTCCGTAATCAAAAAATGGTAGAGATTGCAGATACTGTCCTTGTCATTTGGGACGGTCAATCCAAGGGGACAAAAAGCACAATTCAATATGCAAAAAAACTGCAAAAGAACCTGATTTTGGTGCAAATATAAAAAATGGGAGAGGCACCCTTGTCTCTCCCATTTTTTCAGTCTGCTTTCAAAAGCTCTCCGTCGCCTGCATGCAGGTGAACGGTGTAGGTGCCGTCGGCGGTACGGGACATCTTATCCCATGTGCCGCGCGACTTGCTGAATTTGTAAAGTGTTTTTTCTGTTTTGATCTTGGCAAAGGCTTCGCTGCGGAAGTCCTTATTGGCAAGCATGAGGTAGCCGCCTTCAAAGAATCCTGCCACAAATCTGCCGCCCTCGATTGCATCGATGCCGCCATAGGGGGCAAATTGCACGGGCAGGGGATCGCGTTCCTCGCCCATGTGGAAAACGGCCAGACTTTGCGCCGTACCGACCTCTCCCATGACCGCCTGTATCTCGCGGTTGATCTGCTTGACGACGGGGTATTTTTCGCCGCGCGTGCCGTCGGCTTGGATGATGCCGTGATGGTACGACCAGGGCTCGGTGTGTGCCACACCGGGCGTCCAGTAGGTAAAGTAGCTGATCTGCGAGGAGCCGTACGCAAGCGCGGTAAAGACCTCCCAACGGATCTCAGCCTCGGTCAGATAGCGGTATCCCCAATGCTCGACCAGCAGAATGATGATCATCCAGGGAATGCCCGCAGCACGTGCGTGATGGCGGATCTGCTCCAAGTTGTCGTAATAGTCGGGCCTGTCGTATTCGGCATACAGCGTTTTTTGCGTGTTGTTACGCACGCGGCATTCGTCCGAAACACGCGCCTCGCGCAAGCCCTGCGCGAACATTTCGTCAGCGGTTTTTTCGGTCTTGCAAAGGCAGTAGTGATCGTAGGAGAGCAGCGAGGGCTTGACCGCTTCAAGATACGCGGCAATGTGCGCGTCGCTGTTCTGCTTGCCGCCCGGGACGGCTACGTTGGGCAACAGGTTGACGTAAAAATCCGCTTCCGGGTGGTGCGTGTGAAAATAATCCGCAATGCGTGCCAGCATGGGAAATTGCGCTTCGATGGGCTCGTCCTTGATAAAAAAGCGATCCAGCGCAGGATAATCTGCATAATCCGCGATCATGCCGTCAAGCGCTTGCTGCCAGCCCTCGGATTCGTTGATCGCGGCAGCCATACGGTCGTCCCACACGTATGCGCGCAAGCCCAACTCCTCGCACCAACGCAGCACCTGCTTGTTGGTGGCGGTATCGTAGCGGCATTCGATTACGGTAAAGCCTGCCTCGGCAGCCTCCGCGAGCCTTTCGCGGCAGATAAATTCGGGGCGGATCCCGTACCAGAAATTGATGGGATAAGACATATATAACTCCTTACATTAAATGCGGCTCATGAAATCCAGCAGAATGCGGCAGCCCACGCGTGCCGAGCTGTCACGGAAGGTTTCGTAGTCCATGGTGGAGGGATCGTTGCAGTTGTCCGAAATGGCACGCAAAATGCCTACCTCTACACCGTTTGCGTAGCAGACCTGACAGATCGCCGAGCCTTCCATTTCGCAGGCCACAGCGTCAAAATTGGCGGTGATACGCGCTCTTTGCGCAGGGGATGCCACAAACATATCACCCGATGCAACCGTGCCGCGCACAAAATGCACGCCCTGTGCTGCCACGCATGCGGCAAGCAGATCGCAAAGACGCTCGGAGCAGGGCAAGTAAACCTTGTTGATGCCCGAGATCAGTCCCACAGGATCCCCGATGGGGGAGGTGTCCATATCGTGCTGTACCGTGCTTTGTGCAATGGCGATGTCACCAATGCGCAGCCCATCACACAGTGATCCCGCCACGCCTACGTTGACGATTGCCGTCACGCCGAAGTGTAAGATCATGGTTTGCGCGCACATGGCGGCAAACACCTTGCCGATGCCGCAGATGGCAATGACAGTATCCTTGCCGCAAAGCAGCCCTTGGGTAAAGGTGATCGAGCCGACCGTGAGCGTTTCAGCGTTTTCCATTTGCGCGATCAGGGGATCGACCTCGCATGCCATGGCACCGATGATACCAATTCTTTTATTCATAGGAAAAATCCTTCCTTTCGCAAAATTTCTCGTTGTCCATCAATGCGCCCAGATAGCGCGCGCACTCGCGCTTGGCCGCGTTCATGTCAAGATTTTGGTAGTTGCCGCATTCCTTTCTTTTGTTGCCGGGCATTTCTCCCGTGTAGGCCACGGCATCCGAAAGGCAGCGGCAGAGCAAGGAGAACGCGTCAGCGGGGGATGTGTCGCGCATGAGCAGGTAAAAGCCGGTCTGGCAGCCCATAGGGCCGAAATAGATCACGCGCTCGCTGTCCTCGGAATTTCGCAGCAGCGTTGCCAGCATGTGTTCAACCGAGTGCATGGTCAGATTGTCCATATAATCGCCTGCGTTGGGGGTACGGGTGCGCAGGTCAAAGGTGATGACGTCACCGTCGATACGGGAGATGTAAAAGCCGGGGGTAATGGTGTCGTGATCCACCGTAAAGCTTGTAATGCGTTTCATGGAGCGTTTCCTTTCCTGTTTGTTGCTTTCATTATATCACAATAAGAACAAAAAGAAAAGGGGAAGGGTGTATTTTTTCGGAAAAATGCCTTGATAGGTGAAGAAAAATATGGTATACTGTAGGTAATTGAATGTAAAGACTATACGGACGTGCGATGCATGCCCCACAAAGAAACGGTTAAGGAGATTGATTTTATGAAGCCCTATGAAAGATTTTTGAAATACGTTGCGTTTCCCACCATGTCGGACGAGAGTTCCGAAACCGTACCCAGCACCGAAAAGCAGATCGTGTTAAGCCTTGCGCTGGCCGCAGAGCTGATGAGCATGGGCCTTTGTGACGTGGAGCTTGACGACAAAGGGTACCTTTACGCAACGCTGCCCGCAAACACGGACAAGGCCTGCCCCACCGTCGGTCTTGTGGCACACGTGGACACCTCGGACGCTTGTGCGGACGCTCCCATTGCGGCAAAGATTGTGGCTTACAAGGGCGGAGATATCTGCTTGAACGAGCAAAAGGGCATTTATATGACGGTTGCGGACTACCCCAACCTGCAGAATTATATAGGACAGCACCTGATCGTGACCGACGGCACAACGCTGCTTGGCGCGGACGATAAGGCAGGCGTTGCCGCTATCATTTCGGCTGTGGAGCGTCTGATCGAGAGCGATCAGCCCCACGGCACGGTCAAGATCTGCTTTACGCCCGACGAGGAGATCGGCCGCGGTGCAGATCACTTTGACGTGGAAAAATTCGGTGCGGATTACGCGTACACCGTGGACGGCGGCCCGCTTGGCGAGCTGGAATACGAAAACTTCAACGCAGCTGCTGCCGTGGTCAAGTTTGCAGGCGTGTCCATTCACCCCGGCTCTGCCAAGGATAAGATGAAGAACGCACAGCTCATGGCCATGGATTTCAACGCGCTTTTGCCCGCAGAGCAGATCCCTGCCAAGACGGAAGGGTATGAGGGATTTTTCCATTTGTGCGATATGCAGGGCGACTGCGAGAACGCACAGCTGGTCTATATCATCCGCGACCACGATCGCGCACTCTTTGAAGAAAAGAAAACGGTCATGCAGGCGGCTGTGGACAAGATCAACGAAAAGTGGGGCGCGGGCAGCTGCACGCTCTCTCTCAAGGACTCCTACTACAACATGAAGGAGATCATCGATCAGCATATGTATATCGTTGAACGCGCCAAGACCGCGATGCTGGAGCTGGGCATTACGCCCATCGTCACGCCCATTCGCGGCGGTACGGACGGTGCAAGACTTTCCTTTATGGGCTTGCCTTGCCCCAATCTCTGCACGGGCGGTGAAAATTTCCATTCGAGATTTGAGTTTTTGTCGATCGAATCGCTGGATCGTGTCGTTGACATTGTGGAAAGAATCCTGCTCAACGCAGCAAAGGAGTAAGGAATGGCAAAATTGTATTTCAAATACGGCGCGATGGGCTCCTCTAAGACTGCAAACGCGCTGATCACCAAGTTTAATTATGAGGAGCGCGGCATGAAGGTGTGGCTGATCAAGCCCGCCATCGACACGCGTGACGGTGTGGGGGTGATCCGCTCGCGCATCGGCCTTGCGGCAGATGCACAGGTCATGTCGTCGGATGCCGATATCCGACGGGAGTTTGAAGCGCACAAGGATTGCCACGTCATCATTGCGGATGAGTGCCAGTTCTTTACCGAGGCACAGATCGATCAGCTGCGCGCCATTGTGGACGAGCTGGATCTCCCCGTGCTTTGCTTCGGGCTTCGCACCGACTTTATGACGCGCCTGTTCCCGGGCAGCAGACGCCTTTTCGAGGTGGCCGATTCGATCACCGAGATCAAGACCATCTGCACCTGCGGCAAAAAGGCGATCGTCAACGCGCGTATTGACGAGCGCGGACGCGTGGTGACCACGGGCGGTCAGATCCTGCTTGGCGGAAATGATTCCTACGTGGCCATGTGCCACGCTTGCTGGAAGCAGACGATCGCAGCGCAAGAGAGTGAGGAAGACCATGAATAAGCCTATGATCGTTGGCGTTGCGGGCGGTACTGGATCGGGCAAGACAACGCTGGCAGCGCATATTGCGCAGGCGTTTGGCCAAAACGTGACCGTGATCACGCACGACAGCTATTATCACCTGCAGGTGGGAAAGACGTACGAGGAGCGATGCCTGACCAACTACGACCATCCCGACGCGTTTGAAACCGAGCTTTTGCGCGCACATCTGGACGCGCTTTGCCGCGGCGAGTGCGTGGATGTGCCTGTTTACGACTACACCATACACAACAGAAGTGACAAGACCATGCGCGTCCGGCCCTCGCCGCTGATCGTGCTGGAGGGTATTCTGATCTTTTCGGATGCATCCTTGCGAGAAGCGATGGATCTGCGTATTTTTGTGGATACCGATGCGGACGAGCGTATTTTGCGCCGCATATTGCGCGATACCAAGGAGAGGGGCAGAAGCCTTGATTCGGTCATTTCGCAGTATCTGACAACAGTCAAGCCCATGCACGAGGCGTTTGTGGAGCCATTCAAGAGGTATGCGGACGTCATTGTTCCGGGCGGCGGCAACAATCCCGTGGCGCTTGAGATGATCGTACAATGCATTTGCAAGCAAACCGGCTTGCATACCGTTTAAGAAACAGGAATATGATGAAAAAAGGATCGGGGGTGTGCGTATGAAGAGCAAATGTCCGGCAGTCATGCTGCTGCTTTCTTTGCTGCTCATTTTTGCTTCGTGCAGCGCGCCTGATCCCGTTTCGTATCAGCGCACGAGCGTCCCGCCCACCTCACCCGTACCGCTGAGCTGCAGTGCAAGCGGAGAGCTTGCCGAGGAAAGCGCACGGGCAGAGCAGTATCTTGCACCCACGCAAAGCGTGCAGGAGTACATATATCAGGGCCTGCTTGCCGAGCGGGATGAGATCGATATTTCCACCTATAAGATCCCTGCAGATCAGATCACGCTTTTGTATACCGGGATCATGAACACGCATCCCGATCTGTTCTTTGTGCATCCGGGCATTTCCTATTCCTACAATTCTGCCGGGTATATCATCACGCTCAAGCCCTCGTACAGCATGAAGGGTGAAGAGCTGCGCATAGCAAGAGCGGATTGCGAGGCAAGGCTGGATGAGATCTGCGCGGGTGTGGACAAATCATGGAGCGATTTTGAGATCGCGCTGTTCCTGCACGATTATCTTTGTCTGCATTTCGCTTACGACACGAATTACGAGATCTACGATACGTATCAGTTTCTGTTGCGCGGCAAGGGCGTATGTCAGGCATATACCTTGACGTATATGGCGCTTTTGCAACGCTTCGGGATTGAGGTTGACGTGGCGGTCAGCCAGAGCATGAATCACATCTGGAATATCGTGGTGCTGGGCGGCACGCCTTATCACGTGGACGTAAGTCGGATCGTAGCCATGTCGTTCTGTGA
>JAZUSJ010000072.1:0-23077 GCA_045606685.1 Eubacteriales bacterium | reverse complement strand
GGGCTTAACGTGCTTGTGGATCATATTTGCGCCTTCAACGATAACCTTGCCTTCCTTGGGAGAGCAAGCGATGACCTTACCCTTAACGCCCTTGGAATCGCCGGAAAGAACGACAACGACATCATCTCTTTTAATATTGTTGTTTGCCATTTTTCGTTACCTCCGATTAAAGTACTTCGGGAGCCAGAGAGAGGATCTTCAGATAATCCTTCTCACGGAGCTCTCTTGCAACAGGCCCAAAGATACGGGTACCTCTGGGGGTGTTGTCTTCCTTAATAACAACGGCTGCGTTCTCATCAAACTTGATGTAAGAGCCGTCTGCACGCTTGATGCCGTGCACGCTTCTTACGACGACTGCCTTAACAACGTCGCCCTTCTTTACAACGCCACCGGGAGCGGCCTTCTTAACGGCGCAAACGATGACGTCGCCGATGTTTGCATATCTGCGGCCTGTACCACCAAGCACACGAATGCACATCAGCTCCTTGGCGCCGGTATTGTCGGCAACCTTCAGTAATGTCTGCTGCTGAATCATGTTTTTCCTCCTACTGTTTCAATACGCTTCGACGTACCTACTATTCGAATTCTTTTTTACGTGTGTTGGCTTACTTAGCCTTTTCGATGATCTCGACCGTTCTCCATCTCTTGGTCTTAGAGAGGGGTCTGGTCTCCATGATCTTTACCTTATCGCCTACGCCGCATTCCAGTTCATCGTGAGCGTGAACCTTCAGGGTGCGCTTGATGATCTTACCGTAGACGGGGTGCTTAACGTTGTCTTCGATAGCAACCGTAACGGTCTTTGCCATCTTGTCGCTGACAACCATGCCAACTCTGACTTTTCTGAGTGCTCTTTCTTCAGTCATGACTGTCCTCCCTTATGCGTTCTTCTCTTGAAGAATTGTCATTACGCGAGCGATGTCCTTCTTAACTTCCCCGATCTTGTGGGGGTTGTCAAGCTGGTTGATCGCATGCTGGAAACGGAGGTTGAAAAGTTCAGTCTTCAGCTCTTTGAGCTGCTCGTTGAGCTGCTCAACAGTCATTGTTCTCAGTTCTGCTGCTTTCATTGACTTATGCCTCCTGTTCCTTCATTACAAACTTGGTCTTAATAGGCAGCTTGTGACCTGCAAGACGCATAGCTTCCTTTGCTACTTCGGGAGCAACGCCATCCATCTCGAACATCACTCTGCCGGGCTTGACCACAGCCACCCAGTACTCCGGAGAACCCTTACCGGAACCCATACGGGTTTCAGCAGGCTTTTCGGTGATGGGCTTATCGGGGAAAATCTTGATCCAGACCTTACCGCCACGCTTGATATGTCTTGTCATAGCAATACGGGCTGCCTCGATCTGATTTGCGGTGATCCATGCGGGTTCAAGGGCTACCAGACCGTAGGAGCCGTTGGTAACGGTATTGCCGCGGGAAGCCTTACCCTTCAGTCTTCCGCGCTGAACGCGACGGAATTTTACTCTCTTCGGCATTAACATTACTTGTTACCTCCTTCTCTGGGTGCTCTTTCGGAACGACCCTGAGGACGGTTGCCCTGGGGACGGCCGTTGCCGCGTCTGTCGCCGCGACCGTTGCGGTCGCCTCTGCGGTTGTCGCGGTTGTCACGGTTCTGTGCTGCAGGTCTGTTGACCTCATTCAGAACCTCGCCACGGTAGATCCATACCTTAACACCGATCTTACCGTAAGTGGTGTTTGCTTCCCAGAAGCCGTACTCAATGTCAGCTCTCAGGGTCTGCAGCGGGATGGTACCCTCGTGGTAATGCTCGCTTCTTGCGATTTCTGCGCCGCCCAGACGGCCGCCGCAAGAAATCTTGATACCCTTGGCACCAAGTCTCATGGTGTTACGGATCGCCATCTTCATTGCACGGCGGAAGGACACACGTCTTTCCAGCTGGCCTGCAATGTTTTCAGCTACGAGCTGTGCGTTCAGGTCGGGCTGTCTGACCTCAACAACGTTGAGGGCAACGGGCATGCCAACCATCTTTTCCAGCTCTGCCTTGTACTTCTCAATGTTTGCGCCCTTCTGGCCGATCACCATACCGGGCTTTGCGCAATGAACGAAGATTCTGACTCTGTGGCTGTCGCGCTCGATCTCGATCTTGGGCACGCCTGCCTCCTGCAGCTGCTTCTTGAGATACTTTCTGATGTTATAGTCGGATACAAGAGTGTCGCCGAATACCTTGTCATCTGCGAACCATCTCGAATCCCAGTTCTTAATCACGCCTACACGAAGGCCGTGAGGATTAACTTTCTGACCCATTACTCTTGTCTCCTTTCTCAGTCTCTTTCCTTAACCACGATGGTCACGTGGCTGGTTCTCTTGTTGATTCTGTCTGCAGAACCCTTTGCGCGGGGCATGATTCTCTTGAGAGTCGGGCCCGGGGTTACGAAGCATTCAGAAACGTAAAGCTTGCTTACGTCCATTTGGAAATTGTTTTCTGCGTTTGCGATTGCGCTTCCCAGCAGTTTGATCAGGTATTCGGAAGCACCCTTGGGGGTGTTCTTCAGAATCGCCATAGCGGTTCCTGCATCCTTGCCTCTGATGAGGTCCAGAACGATCTTGACCTTACGCGGGGAAATTCTTGCATATTTCAGATAAGCTACTGCTTCCATTATTCAATTCCTCCCCTTGTATTACTTACCGTTGTTGGATGTCTTGGAGCCGGCGTGACCCTTGAAGGTTCTGGTGGGAGCGAACTCACCCAGCTTATGGCCGACCATATCTTCAGTTACATATACCGGAACGTGCTTCTTACCGTCGTGAACGGCAATGGTGTGACCGACGAATTCCGGGAATATGGTGGATGCGCGAGACCAGGTCTTGAGGACGTGCTTGGAGCCGTTCTCATTCATGGCACAGATGCGCGCGTAGAGCTTTTCTTCTACGAAAGGTGCTTTTTTCAAACTTCTGCTCATGTTATATTCCCTCCTTACTTAGCATTTCTGCGCTTCACAATGAACTTGTCGGTGCGCGCCTTCTTATTACGGGTCTTGTAACCCAGAGCAGGCTTACCCCAAGGTGTAACAGGAGAAGGACGACCGATAGGAGATCTACCTTCACCACCACCGTGCGGGTGGTCGCAGGGGTTCATGACAGAACCGCGGACGGTAGGACGAATGCCCTTGTGTCTGGTCTTACCTGCCTTACCAACCTTAACGGTGTCATGGTCGGTGTTACCGATCTGACCGATGGTTGCCTTGCAGTCCAGACGAACGATACGAACTTCACCGGAGGGAAGACGTACCTGTGCAACGCCGTTTTCCTTAGCGATCAGCTGAGCGAAAACGCCTGCTGCACGAACCAGCTGAGAGCCCTTACCGGGATACAGCTCGATGTTGTTGATCATGGTACCAACGGGGATATTTGCGATAGGCAGAGTGTTGCCGGGCTTGATATCAGCGTCAGCACCGGAGTAAACAACGTCACCAACCTTCAGGCCGTCGGGAGCGATGATATAGCTTCTGACGCCTGCCTCGTTCTCGAGCAGAGCGATGAACGCGGTTCTGTTGGGGTCGTACTCGATACCGATAACGGTGTTAGCAGAGGTGTCTGCTCTCTTGAAATCGATGATTCTGTACTTGATCTTGTTACCGCCGCCTCTGTGACGAACGGTGATGCGGCCGTAGGAGTTACGACCTGCGTGCTTTTTCTTAGTAACAACGAGGCTCTTCTCGGGGGTGCTCTTGGTCAGAACAGCCTTATAGTCCGTAACGGACATATGTCTGCGAGAGGGCGTCGTAGGATTATACTTAATCGTTGCCATTTAATTCGACCTCCTTCTCAGTTCAGACCCTCGAAGAACTCGATGGGCTTGGAATCAGCAGCCAGAGTGACGATTGCCTTCTTCCAGGTTGCGGTGCGACCTGCATGAACGCCAAGTCTCTTGGGCTTGCTCTTCATGTTGATGGTGTTGACGTCTGCTACCTTAACGCCCTTGAACATGGTTTCAACAGCGTTTGCAATCTCGGGCTTGGTTGCGGACTTCTGTACCTTGAACACGTACTTTCTGTCAGCCATGCCGTCCATGCTCGCTTCTGTGATAATGGGCTTAATGATGATATCCTGAATCATTTTCATTATGCATATACCTCCTCGAGCATCTTGACTGCTGCAGCGGTAACGACAAACTTGTTAGCATTGAGAATGTCGTAAACGTTCAGGTTGTTGTACTGAGCGGTAACAACACCGGGAATGTTTGCGCAGCTCTTAATGATGAACTGATCAACCTCGGGCAGAACCACGATGGTCTTGGTTTCAGCACCCAGCTTGTGCAGCATGGTTGCCATGGTCTTGGTCTTGTAGCCCTCGCACTTGATGTCGTCTACCACGATCAGGTTACCCTGAGCAACCTTAGCGGACAGAGCGCTGTACAGTGCAATTCTCTTGGCCTTTCTGTTCATTGCGGTGCGGTAGCTTCTGGGCTTGGGGCCGAGTGCTACGCCGCCGTGTGTCCACTGAGGAGCGCGAGTGGAGCCCTGTCTTGCGCGACCGGTGCCCTTCTGTCTCCAGGGCTTCTTACCGCCACCGGAAACCTCGGTGCGGGTCAGAGTGGACTGGGTGCCCTGTCTCTGGTTGAGCAGATATGCTCTTACAGCAGCATGGAGGACTGCGCCGTTGACGTCTGCGCCGAAAATCTTTTCGGACAGATCCATCGTGCCGACTTCGCTGCCGGCCATGTTATATACTTTTACCTGCGGCATTGTTTAGTTCCTCCTTTTCTTATGCTTTTACCGAGTCACGAATGAACACGATGCCGTCCTTAGCGCCGGGAATAGCGCCCTTGATGGCGATCAGATTTCTTTCGCTGTCGATCTTAACAACTTTGAGATTGAGAACGGTGACCTGTTCGTTACCGTACTGGCCTGCCATGTGCTTGTTCTTGAAGATTCTCGCGGGGTCGATAACACCCATGGAACCGGACTGGCGGTGGATAGGACCTACGCCGTGGGTTGCCTGCAGCTTGTGCTGGTTCCATCTCTTGATAGCGCCGGTGTAACCGTGGCCCTTCGTCATACCTGTAACGTCGACCTTCTCGCCTGCGGCGAAGGTATCGGCTGTAATGACGTCGCCTACGTTATAAGCGGAGCAATCAGCCAGACGGAATTCCTTGAGGTACTTCTTGTAAGCAACGCCTGCCTTGTTGAAGTGGCCCTGCTCAGGCTTGGTCAGGTGCTTTTCCTTAGCATCCATAAAGCCAAGCTGTACAGCCTCGTAACCGTCATTCTCTTTGGTCTTCTTCTGTGCGACTACGCACGGACCGCATTCAACGAGAGTGACGGGAGTAACGTTTCCGTTCTCGTCGAATACCTGAGTCATACCGATTTTCTTACCGATAATACCCTTTTTCATTTTGTTTCCTCCTGTAAATTATTGGTCGGTCGCCAAGTGGTAGGACCGACATGATTTACAAAGTTACCGAGCCGAAGTTTTTTCTTCGTCGGCTGTTATCTTTGTTTTGCAAGTCTTGATATCGCGGTGCTTGATGTAAGCTATTACAGCTTAACCTCGATCTCAACGCCTGCAGGGAGCTCGATGTTCATCAGCGCGTCAATGGTCTTTGCAGACGGCTTCATGATGTCGATCAGTCTCTTGTGAGTGCGCATTTCGAACTGCTCACGGCTATCCTTGTACTTATGCACTGCACGGAGGATCGTGATGATCTCCTTCTCAGTGGGAAGCGGGATAGGACCGGAAACCTGGGAACCGTTATCTTTTGCAACCTTGACGATCTTCTCAGCTGCGGTATCGATAAGGGTGTGGTCGTAGCTCTTCAGACGAACTCTGATCTTTTCCTTAACTGCCATTTTGTTTTGCCTCCTTTTAAGATTTCGCTTCGTCCTGCGCCGCCGCCTCCATTCTTCCATACGCACGCGTATATATTAATGGAAGCCTTGCCGCCGACCGAGGCGATTTGTTAAAGTGGGGCGAATCCCGTACACCGCTCCGTGTGTTTCTTTTTGCACCCGATAAAAAAGGATTTTGTCCGCGCATCAGCATCTGCGTCAAACAAACTCCGTTTACCTTGTGTAAAATTCAACCCATTGGAGCAACACTATGCCGCATGTTGCACCGTGTATTTGCAGGGATATACCTTCGCCCGATTCTCGGACATACTCTGCGAAAATTACCTTTGAGGGCGTCCCCCCAAAGCAACCTCTCGCTTCATCGCATATCAAGCCCTATCATTATACAACATTCGCCTCGAAATTGCAATAGGTTTTCAAAAATTTATATGACGATTATAAACGAATTTTTCAAGGATGTTTTGTGCATGTTACACAATTTTGCGCGTTTTTTCGATGCACAGCCCCCTCCGGACACCCCCTTGGGCAATCGCATTACCGCTTTTACGCCCGCAAAAGCAGCAGCCTTGGCAACTTTTTGTGCATATTGATAAAAAACATAAAAATCATTGACGAATTGTTTGTTTTGGTGATGATTTGTTCACATTTATGTTATATAATATTATTGTATATTTCTATCATTTCGGAGGTTCCCTTTCGGGAGTTTGGTATATATGTTCGTGCAATCCGCAAAAGTCAAAGTCTATTCAGTCGCAGCATCTGTACTGGCAGTCGTCGGTGCTGCGCTTTACGTACTCTGTTACCTGCTTGCAGGTGACGGATCCGGATACTTCGTCCAAGGGCATTATCTGCCCATGCTGGCAAACGCGCTGTGCATCGCATCGGTCATCTTCCTTGCAAGCCCCCTTATCCTGATTCCCAAGGACGTCTTACCCGAGGACGATTTCATGATCGCGACCGGCAAGCCCTTCGCCGTCGCCGCTGCTCCTCTTGTAGGCACGCTGGCAGCAGGTGCCGTCTGCTATACCTACTATGAACCCGCAGATCTGATCGCGGTACTCAAGCAGCAGCGCCCGATCGACGTGACCATCGTCTGCTCGGTGTTGGCAATCGTTGGTGCCTTACTTTGCGGAACCTATTACGTATTCCGCATGATCAACGTATCCAATCTCAACAGCGCCTGCGTGATCTTGGGCATTGGTCCCATGGCGCTTATGACAGGCCTTTGCGGTCTGACCTACTTTGAGCTGGATCACTACATGAACGTTCCCTCCAAGATCGGCTTCCAGCTTGCCTGGATCGCCACCATGCTGTTTCTGACCGGTGAGCTGCGCGTTACGCTTGACAAGGCACAGCCGCGCAGATACCTTGCAAGTGCAGGTCTTGCCCTGTTTGCAAACGCATGTGCCTGCGCGCCTGCAGTATACGTGCTGACGCACATGACAGATTCTGTTCACGACACGCGCACCCTTGGCTTTGCGCTGCTTTGCCTTGGCAACTGCGTCTATATAGGCTTCAGACTCTTCACCTTCGCATCCTTCTGCGCCTCCCGTGTTCCCGATGATGTCCTCGAGGTTATTGAAGACGTCGAGTATGCAGAGAGTACGGAAGACAGCAAAGAACCCGAAATAACCGACAAAACCGAAGTAACCGATTCCGCGGACTCTTCCGATCTCCCCGACGTTCCCGAACAAACGCAAGGAAAGGATGACCAAAATGGCTGCCAATAACAGAATTCAATGGCTTCATAAAAAAATAACCGAATTCAGCTATCCCAACGCCATGCGTCTGGCCGAACGCTTCAACGTATCGCACCGTCAGGCACAGCGCGACGTGGATTTTCTGCGCAAGCAGCTGGGCGCGCCGATCGAGTACGATCCCGAGCATAAGGGCTTTTATTACACCGCAGATTTTTCCCTTCCCGTGCTGCTGGCCTCGGACAACGACGAGTCTTACATGGGCGTAGTATCCTCTATATATAATAATGATGATTTTGCAGCGGACAGCTCGGTCATTCAGATGCAGATGCCCTATACCGCTGTGGTCGAGATCCCCGACAAGCTTTCGGTGCTGGAGCTGCGCTCCTTCATCATTTCCAAGGAATCGCGCAACCGCTACGTTTGCGAATTCCACAACGTCGAGCGTTTTTTGAGCGTAATCATGGCGCTTGACTCCCCCATTCGTATCATGAGTCCCTACTGGATCAGAGAAAGACTGATCGGCATGGCAGAGCGCGTGCTCAAGGCCAACAAGCTGACCGATCCGGAAGAATAAAACATAAAAATTAAATATTGCATAAGGAGCGAATCCAACCATGAAAAGAACCCTTGTGATGATGCTGGCCGCTTTGCTTTTGCTGCCGTTGATCCTGACTGCCTGCACCCCCGAAAAAGGAGAGGAGCAAAGCACGACCGACCAAGCAGACGCAACCACGGACACCCCCGAGAGCACCGACGATTCCTCTGCCCCCGAATCGGACACCGAGCCCGTGCAAACGCCGCCCGACGAGATCGCGGCCGCGGATATCTATCCCGTGCCTATGGAGATCACGTTTGCCGAAGGTAAGACCGCCAAAAGCGCCCTTTGCCCCGACGAGGCAGCTGCCGCGTATACAAGCGTGCTGAGCGCAGCGGGAATTGACATCGCACAGGACGGGCTGCCCTTGACGCTGACGCTGCGTGACCTTTCAGCAGAATTTGCCTTTGGCGCAGACGAGGCATACATCCTCTCGGTCAAGAGGGACGGCATTTCGATCGAGGCGCAGACAGAGAGAGGCGCGTACTACGCCTTCATGACGCTGATACAGCTGGTTTTGGATGACGGCTCCTTTTGTTGTGCCACGATCAAGGATGCACCCCGCAACGGCATTCGAGGCGTCATAGAGGGCTTCTACGGCACAGCCTGGACGCACGAATACCGCAAGGATCTCTTTGCGTTCATGGGGCAAAACAAAATGAACGCTTATATCTATGCCCCCAAGGATGACGCAAAGCACCGCGCACAGTGGCGCGTGCTGTATACGGGAGCAGAGCTGGAGCGCATGACCGATCTGATCAACACCGCAAACGAAAATTACGTCAAATTCATCTATGCCCTCTCCCCCGGCGGAGATATCAATCTCGGTGCGGGCTACAAGGCAGATTTTGAAAAGCTGATGGCCAAGTGCCAGCAGATGTACGATCTGGGTGTGCGTGATTTCGCCATCTTCCTTGATGACATTCCCACGCTGGATGCCAAGGGACACGGCAAGCTGCTATCCGACTTCCAGACCGAATTCGTGATGACGCACGAGGGTGTGAGCGATCTGATCGCCATCACCACCGAATACGGTGATCCCTTCCTGACAGACTACACCAATCAGATCGCGCCGCTGATCCACGAGGACGTGGTGCTGATGTGGACGGGCCCGGGTGTCATCCCCGAGTCCATCACCAATCAATCGCTCAAGCATATCATCAAGACCTACGGCAGAAACGTACTGATCTGGTGGAACTACCCCGTCAACGACACGCTGGCCAACCACCTGTTCATGGGTCCCTGTCAAGGGCTGGAAAGCACACTGTATCAATCCATCACGGGCTTGACCGCCAATCCCATGAATCAGGGCTATGCCTCCATGGTGCCGCTGTTCACCACGGGCGATTATTTGTGGAATCCCGAGGCATACGACAAAGACGCATCGCTCGTCGCAGCCTGCAAGGCACTGATGCCCGATGCGCACGAGGCTCTTTTGGACTTTATTTCCATGACCTGCGCCTCCGGCATCAATAAGAATACCGACAGCGTTGAGATCAACGCGCTTCTGAGCGCATTCAAGAAAGACAATACACCCGAGACGCGTGCAGCACTCAAATCCTACTTTGAGGAAATGATTCGCAATGCCGACGCCATTGCAAGCGCAAATAATCAATCGTTGGTGCAGGAGATCAACGAATGGTTGGCCAAATACCGCGTATACGGTCAAATGGGCGTTTTGTACATCGAAATGGAAGAGGCCTACGCCGCCGGCAAGGAGCAAGCCGTGCTTCTGGAACTGCTTGGTCAATACAAGACGCTGGAAATGGGTATTCGTCAGAATCCCCGCCTGGTTTCCTCGACGGTTCTGACCACCTATCTCAGCACCCTGAACAGCCGCTTTGGCATACTGCTTGGGCAGATCGACGGCCTTTCCGCTGCACCCGCCAAGCCCTATACCAACTGTAACCATTACGAGGACTACACCCCCGACCGCATGACCGACGGCGACGACTCCACCTTCTTCTGGACGCACGGCGATCTGAACACGGCGGCAGGCAACAAAACAGGCTACTTCGGTGTGGATCTCGGCCAGGTCATCGAGGTCAAAAACATATACGTTGCAACAGGCGTAGGCGGCGGTGACCTTCTGCAGAACTGCATCGTGGAATACTCCACCGATACCAAGCAATGGACCACGCTCCATACAGGCACCTGCGGGGAGGAGCTTTCCCTGCAAAATCTTTCGGTGCAGGCGCGCTACGTGCGCGTGCGCAGCGCGGACACAGGCAGCACCACCTGGATCAAGGTACGCACGTTTGAGGTCAACACCACCCGTACTGCAGCCAATGATACCCCCGCAGGCGTTCCCACCTGGACAACCAGCATGCCCACCTACTCCACATACGTCCCCGAATTCATGGCAGATAACGATCCCACCACCTACTTCTGGTCCTCGCGCGGTGCGCAGAAGGGCGACTTTATCCAGATCGATCTCGGTGCGATCACCGCAGTATCCCGCATCACCTTCAAGAACGGTGTTCCCGATCACGCTGCCGATTTCATCGGCCAAGCAGAGCTTTCCTACTCGGAGGATGGCCAAAGCTGGACAACGCTTTGCGCAATCACCGGCAGAGATACCGTTGCAGACGTCAACATCCGCGCCCGCTACATTCGCGTCACAGTCACCAAGGATCAGACCAACTGGGTAACCGTATCCGAATTCTCTGCGCTGAGTGAGGATCGCGTGTCCGCGCTTCTGAGCCTTGATACGTCGGCCATTGCACGTACCGATCTGCTTGCCCTGACCGACGGCCTGTACGTTTCCTTCTTTGCCCCCGATCAGCAAAAGGCACAGGGACACAGCCTGCGCATCACGGTAGGCGAGAGCGGCAAGGTCAAGCTGGTGGCGCTGAGCCTTCCGGAAACCGGCCTTGCGCTGACTGTCACGGACGCATCCGGAAAACAGATCCAAACGCTTGACTTGTCCTATCTGACGATGATCGAAGCACCCGCAGGCTCTGTGATCTGCGTGCCGCTCGGCAACGGACTGATACTGGCAGAGGTCGAATGGTAAATTGCATGCCCCGAAAAATCGGGGCATGCCCTCAATAAAATCCGCAAAAAATCCGATGTTTTAAAACAAAAAATATTTTTCAACTTTTTTTGCAAAACCTATTGACAACTCGGCAGAAGCGTGCTATAATGTCATGGTGTCCGACAAGGACGTATCCAAAGACAGCAGGTTTCCGTAAAAGCCACGCTTCCCTGCCGAGGAGAGATCAAATCGCATATGAACGACGCAGGTCGTATTGTGAGTCTTTCTTCGCGCGAAGCTATGCTTTGGCGGAAGGAAGATTTTTTTATTACTCATTCTCACTGGGAGGTGAAACACAAAATGCCTAGCAATGCAATACTCGAACAAAAGAAGACGATCGTTGCTGAACTGGCTGCAGACATCAAGGATTCCGCAGCAGGCGTAGTGGTAAACTACCAGGGCATCACCGTTGACAGCGATACAAAGATGCGTAAGGCTCTTCGTGAAGCAGGCGTTAAGTATGTTGTTATGAAGAACACACTGACCGGCCGCGCTTGCGATGAAGTTGGTTACGGCGCTCTGAAGGAGCACCTGAACGGCATGACTGCAATCGCTATCAGCAAGAACGATCCCGTTGCAGCAGCAAAGATCCTCAAGGAATACGCTGAAAAGATTCCTTCCTTCGAGATTCTCGCAGGTTACGTTGACGGCGGCGTTATCGACGCAGCAGGTGTAAACGCACTCGCAGAGATCCCCTCCAAGGAAGTCCTCATCGCAAAGTTCCTGGGCTCTATCAAGTCCCCTCTGTACAACTTCGCTTACGGTCTGCAGGCTATTATCGACAAGCAGAACGGCGGCAGCGAAGAGGCTGCAGAAGCTCCCGCAGAAGCTTAATTTTCTGCATCACACACAAATTTTTAAAAACACTCACAATTCAGGAGGTAATTTATCATGGCATCCGAAAAGATTACAGCTATTGTTGAAGAAATCAAGACTCTTACTATCCTCGAGCTCGCTGACCTGGTTAAGGCAGTTGAAGAGGAATTTGGCGTATCCGCAGCAGCTCCCGTAGCAGTTGGCGGCGCAGCAGCTCCCGCTGCAGCAGCAGTTGAAGAGAAGACCGAGTTCGACGTTGAACTGACCAGCTTCGGCGCTAAGAAGCTCGACGTTATCAAGGTTGTTCGCGAGATCACCGGTCTGGGCCTGAAGGACGCAAAGGACCTGGTTGAGGGCGCTCCTAAGATTCTGAAGGAAGGCGTTTCCAAGGAAGACGCTGAGAAGATCAAGGAACAGCTCACCGCTGCAGGCGCAACTGTTACCATCAAGTAATTTCCCTTCCGGAAATACACACAATCAATTTGCATCTGTCTTGGATAGCAAAAAACACCGTGCCAACTCGGCACGGTGTTTTTGCATATATAAAGAGTGGGGAGACTTCCCGACTCTTTTTTGTTTTTCATCCAACAATCAATCCAAAAATCCAGTTCCACAAAGGCACGAGTGCGATCGGGAAAAAGACTGCCGGAAGGTAGTTCATGATCTTGAGCTTGGTAATGCCCATGACGTTCAGTCCAAGACCAACAATCAACACAGATCCGACGATGCTCATGGTATCGATGACAGCAACCGAGAGTCCCTGTCCTACGATGCTTGCAACCAGCGCGATGCCGCCCTGGAAAACCAAAACGAACAAAGAGGATAGAAGCACGCCAATCCCCATGGTAGAGGACAGGATGATCGAGGACACCAGATCCAACAGGGACTTGGTATACAGCAGCTCGTGATTTCCCGTAAGGCCGCTCTGGATCGAGCCGACTATGGTCATAGAACCCACGCAGAACAAGAGCGAGGCTGACACAAAGCCCTGCGCAACGGGAACGTGTGCGGCATTTTGCTCGGGTTTACGGTTGAACAGCGTTTCGACCTTTTTGCCAAGCAGGTTTACCCAGCGGTCAATATCGATCAGACCGCCCACCAGAATGCCAAGCACGACAGAAAGAATGGTGATGATGGTGTTATCCCCCGTCAAGCCGTCAACCAGCAGCCCGGGCGTGACGACCGCATCGGTCACGACATCGTTGATCACGCCTTTGAGCGCACCGCCAACGCCAACCATCACCACGGCAAGGCCTAGGCCGTTCATAATAGATGCCGAAATCCCCGCAAACTTGGGACTTTTGATCTTCCCTTTTCCGGATACAAAATGGATCAACAGACCAAACAAAGAACCGATAATCACCGTGCCGGTGTTGACCAGCGTTCCCCAAAGAGGAAAGTTCTCCATCAGAACGCAACCACCTTGTCGATATAAGCCTTGAGTTCGGAAATAGGCAAACGAACCTGCTCCATGGTATCTCTGTCACGCACGGTCACACAGCCATCGGTTTCGGACTCAAAGTCGTAAGTCACGCAAAGAGGCGTACCGATCTCGTCCTGACGGCGGTATCTCTTACCAATCGAGCCGGTTTCATCAAATTCGCAGTTATAGTACTTCGCAAGCTCGTCAAAGACCTCGCCTGCCTTTTCGGAAAGCTTCTTGGACAGAGGCAGAACCGCAACCTTAACGGGTGCAAGTGCGGGATGCAGATGCAGAACCACACGCACGTCGTTCTTTGCGGGATCCACGATCTCCTCGTCATACGCATCGCAAAGGAATGCAAGTGCGACACGGTCAGCGCCCAGCGAAGGCTCGATGACATAAGGGATATACTTTTCGTTGGTTTCGGGATCGAAATATTCCATGCTCTCGCCCGAAACGTTCTGATGCTGCGTCAAATCGTAGTCGGTTCTGTCCGCAATACCCCACAGTTCGCCCCAACCGAACGGGAACAAGAATTCGATATCGGTCGTACCCTTGGAGTAGAAGCAAAGCTCCTCTGCGCTATGGTCACGCAGACGCATATTCTCCTTCTTCATGCCGAGATTGATCAGCCAATTCTCGCAATAGGATCTCCAGTACCGGAACCACTCAAGGTCGGTACCCGGCTTGCAGAAGAATTCCAGCTCCATCTGCTCAAACTCACGGGTACGGAATACGAAGTTACCGGGCGTGATCTCGTTACGGAAGGACTTACCGATCTGACCTACGCCGAAGGGCATCTTTTTTCTGCCGGAGCGCGCTACGTTCTTGAACTGCACGAAGATACCCTGTGCGGTCTCGGGACGCAGATATACCGTATTGGTGGACTCCTCAGTAACACCGATGAAGGTCTTGAACATCAGGTTGAACTTACGGATGTTGGTAAAGTCACCCGAGCCGCAATCGGGGCAGCAAATGTGCTTTTCCTTGATATATGCCATCATTTCGTCATCCGTCCAGCCTGCGGGATTGTCCTCAAGGCCGTTCTGGAACGCGTAGTCCTCGATCAGCTTGTCCGCTCTGTGGCGTGCGCGGCAAACCTTGCAGTCCATCAAAGGATCGGAGAAGCCGCCAAGATGGCCGGAAGCAACCCAGGTCTGGGGATTCATGATGATCGCGCTGTCAAGGCCGACGTTGTAACGGGATTCCTGCACGAACTTCTTCCACCATGCGCGCTTGACGTTATTCTTGAATTCCACGCCCAAAGGGCCGTAGTCCCAGGAGTTTGCAAGACCGCCGTAGATCTCGGAGCCGGGATAGATAAAGCCTCTGTTCTTACACAGGGCAACGATTTTGTCCATTGTCTTTTCGCTGTTGTTCATATTAACCTCCGTATGGCAATTGATATTGTCCACATAATTACCCATAATAACACTTTATTTTATCATATATGAATGCACTTGTCAAGAGCTATCGGTTTTTGCTTGCCCTAAAAATCGCATTTTTTGCCTAAATTCTCTATTTTTCGTTTATTTTTCTATGTTTAATTAACATTCGTAAGGAAAGCAAGGGCATCACCCAAGCGGTGATGCCCTCGCTCTTTCTCATCAAATATATGGTATGCAACGCGGCATGCGCGCTGATTGTCTGCTATGGGAATTTATATAAACTCTATGAAAATCCCTTATGGGCAATCTTTATTGCAATATTTTTTGAGTGCGAATCCCCTTTTTTACACAGGGGCAAGAATTATTTCGCGTAGTCCACAACGCGGCTTTCGCGAATGATGTTGATCTTGATCTGGCCGGGATACTGAACCTCGTTCTGGATCTTTTCGGCCATTTCTCTTGCAACGACCTTCATATTGTCATCGCTGACAGTGTCAGGATTGACCATGACGCGGATCTCTCTGCCCGCCTGAATCGCATACGCCTTATCAACGCCGCCGAAGGATTTTGCGATCTCCTCGATCTTTTCAAGGCGCTTGATGTAGTTCTCCATGTCCTCTCTGCGGGCACCGGGCCTTGCTGCCGAAATGGCATCAGCCGCCTGCACGAGGAATGCGATCACGGTCTTGGGTTCAACGTCATTGTGGTGTGCCTCAACGGCATGTACAACCTCGCGGTTTTCCTTGTACTTCTTGAGTGCATTCACACCGATCTGTACGTGGGTACCTTCCACGTCCTGCGGGAATGCCTTACCGATGTCATGAAGCAGACCTGCTCTGCGTGCAAGCGTTGCATCCACGCCAAGCTCCTCTGCCATAACGCCTGCAAGGAAAGCAACCTCAATGGAGTGCTTGAGTACGTTTTGTCCGTAGCTGGTTCTGTAACGAAGTCTGCCAAGCAGTCTGACAAGCTCGGGATTGAGATTACGCACACCCACCTCGTAGATAGCGCGCTCACCCGCCTGCTTTACTGCGGTGTCGACCTCTCTCTTGGCCTTCTCCACCATTTCCTCGATACGGGTAGGATGGATTCTGCCATCTGCAATCAATTTTTCAAGGGCAAGTCTTGCCACCTCGCGGCGAACGGGATCAAAGCCCGAAAGAATGATGGTTTCGGGAGTATCGTCCACGATCAATTCAACGCCTGTCAGCTTTTCAAGCTGCTGGATGTTACGGCCTTCTCTACCGATGATGCGTCCCTTCATGTCGTCATTGGGGAGCGCGACGGTCGAAATGGTGACCTCTGCAACCTGATCGGATGCATAACGCTGAATTGCAAGGGTGATAATGTCACGAGCCTTTTCCTCGGCATCTTCCTTGTACTGTGCTTCAAGCTCTTCCAGGCGTCTGGCAATTTCTTCCTTTGCCTCGTTCTCCACGCGAGAGACCAATTCTTCCTTGGCCTGCTCTGCGGAATAGCCTGCAATGGCTTCCAGCTTATTCATCTGCATCTTGAGCTGCTCTGCAATCAGCTCGCGGAATTGCTCGTTTTCCTTGATCTTCTTGTCAAGCTGTTCACTCTTGTGCTCGACCTGCTCGGTCTTTTTCTCAAGCGTTTCTTCCTTTTTGGCAAGTCGCGATTCTGTTCTGGATACTTCGTTTCGACGCTCCTTCATCTCACGCTCGAAGTCGTTACGCTGACGCATAATCTCCTCCTTAGCGGAGAGCAAAGCCTCTTTCTGTGCCGAAGCCGCCTGCTTCTGGCCTTCCTCGACCAAAGCCTTGGCCTTCTGCTCAGCAGAGCCGATCGCACGCTCGGCAATCTTTTTGCGGTACAGAATACCTGCGACGACGCCGATCACGATGCAAACCAGAGCCACAGCCACGATGCAAACCCAAAAAATCGGGTTTTCGAAAAGCATTTTCTTGTGCACCTCCTTTTCTGTTTTTTCTGTTTTTGTTTCATTTTCTTTGTATGTCAGTATAGCAAAAAACACTTCATGCAGTTTACAATACTTACTTTATTATACACAAAAATGCAGTTTTTGTCAAGAGGAATTGCATATTTTCCAGCAATCACGATGTAAAAAAGGGCTAAAACTCTATGATCCAAGAAAGATCAAAGAATTTCAGCCCTGATATCAAATCATTTCGCCATTATTGTGAACGAAGGGATTTTGATTCGCCAACAGATTGTCATGATTCGTATTCGTCCAACAACGCTTCAAGGGATTGATAAAGCGTTTCCGATGCAGGCGCACAAGCGCTCTTATGCCATTTTACATGCGTGTCGCTTACGATCTCCGCATCCCAATCAACCTCACATATGCCATCCTCATATACAAGCAATCTTATGAAACATCTATTTTCCGTATCAAACAATACTATGTTGATTCCATCTTTTCCACGTCTCGATTCCCAATATGAAGAGAATTCATCCACAGTCTTGGGGATGTTTTCCCAAGTCATTTGGTAACCGGAAAGTATATCGATCACCGAATCAATTTGTTTTTCGTCTGTAAGGGTTTCGTAACGTGTCGGTTGTATCGTACTGCTGTATAATATATCATAAAGCGAGTGAGAATCCATAATAATAATTTTTGCGATATCGCTGTTTTCATTTTGAACCACTTTTTCCCATTCCCGCTCGATTTGTTTCAATTCCTGTTTTTTACGAAGATCGTTGACGTATCCGGTCAGCAATTCACCGGCCAAGCCATGGGCGTTGCCCGACAAAATCATTGCAACTGTCCCTATCAAAGCACCGATCAATACAAGTGCAATCAAGGAGCAGGATATGATCAATACGGTTTTTTTCTTTTTGCTCATACCTCTCTCCTTTCGTCACATGACGTATTGATGATTCCCGAACCTTGCAGTCTTTGGGACACACAAGGTTCGGCATTGGCAATATTTTTTCTATTTTCCGTTTACTTGCCCGCCACGCTCATGTCGCGCACCAATACAGCGGGAGCGCCGAACACGGTAAAGCCGCCGGGAATGCCCCATTCGACTGTGTCGGACAGGCTGTCGATGTTTTTGAGCAGTTCAAAGAAATTGCCCGCGATGGTGAAAGAGCGCACGTAGGTGGTCTTCTTGCCGCCCTCGATCAAAAAGCCCTCACTCTCGATCGAGAAGTCACCCGTGGTGGCGTCCGCACCTGCGTGCAAGCCCTTGACTGCGGTGATATAGATGCCGTTCTCTGCCTTGGCGATCAGTTCGTCATCGGAAAGCGTGCCGGGGCAGATGCTAAAGTTAAAGGGCGCGACGTTGACCTGCGACGCATAAGACGCACGCATGCCGTTACCGGTGGAGGCCACGCCTGCCTTGGCAGCGGTGGTCAGGTCATAGAGCAGCGTGGTCAGCACGCCGTCCTTGACGATATCCTTCTTATAGGTTGCAACGCCCTCACCGTCAAAATGCGTTTGAACGGGTGCGCCCGCTCTCATGGGATCGTCCACGATGCTGACGCAATCGGCAGCAATCTTCTCCCCTTCCTTTCCCGCCAGCAAGGAAAGGCCGAGCTGTGCGTTCTTTGCCGAGAACGCGCTTGCAAACACGGACAGAATTGAGCGCATCTGCGAGCCTGCAATCACGATATTGTGCTTGCCCGAGGACACGCTGCCCGCACCGATCTTGGCAAGTGCCTTATCGGTTGCAGCCTTTGCAAGCGTTGCAATCTTTTCTTTGTCCGAGCAAAGTGCAAATTCAAATGCATCCGCGCTTTCCTCACCCACCTTGATAATGGGCATGGCGTAAATCCCCGAAAGGCCGATGCTGTTGGAAAGCTCCAGGCCGTGCGAATTGCACAGATAGATCTCGGTTGAGGAGGACATGCAGGCCGCCTGCGTACCGTCGGTCACGCTCTCGCTTGCCGCATAGATCTGCGATTGCATATCCAGCGTCATAGCCTTGGCGTCTGCTGCGCTCAGAGGTGTAAATTCGGGCAGATCAAGCGTTGCGTAGCTCTCGGAGCCTGCAAAGATGGGTGCCGTATCTTCCTTTTCAATATAGCGTGCGTTATCGCAAGCGCGACGCACAAGGTCTGTCAGCTCGCTTTCGGTAAACAGCTCGGTGGAAGCGTATCCCATCTTGCCGTCCACCATGCAGCGCAGGCTGATGCCGCCGCCCTGTCCGCAGCTAAAGCCGCTCAGGGAGTCCTTGAGTGCCTCTGCGGAGAGGCTGGAGCTGCTCATATAATAGATCTCATATTCGGTCAGTCCTGCAGCCTTTGCAGCTTCAAAAATAATATTTTTCGCTAAAGTCAGTTCCATATCTCGTTCCTCCTTATCTGCCACCGACCGTGATCTCGGATACACGGATCAGAGGCTGGCCTACGTCGGTGGGTACGCTGCCGCTGGAAGAGCCGCACATGCCCTGGCCGGTAGCAAGATTCTGACCGACCATGTCGATATCCCTGAGGATCTGGGATCCCGTGCCGATCAGCGACGCACCGCGGACGGCCTCGCAGATCTTACCGTTGCGCACGATATAGCCCTCGCGCACCGAGAAGTTGAACGCACCTGTCAGAGGATTGACCGAGCCGCCGCCCATTTCCTTGGCGCACAGGCCATACTCGATGGATGCAATAATATCCTCGTTCTTGTCGGGGCCGTTATCGATAAAGGTGTTGGTCATACGGCTGGTGGGCTCGTAATCGTAGCCCTGTCTGCGGCTGTTGCCGGTCATGGGAAGTCCCATACGGCGAGAGCCCAGGCGGTCGATCATGTAGCTCTTAAGCACACCGTTCTCGATCAGCACGTTGCGCTGCGTGGTGTTACCCTCGTCGTCAATGTTGACAGAGCCCCATGCGTTCGGGATGGTACCGTCGTCAATGGCGGTCACCTTGGGGTTGGCGATCATTTGTCCCAGCTTACCTGCCATCTGCGAAGCACCGATGGCAACCGAGGTAGCCTCCAGGGAGTGTCCGCAAGCCTCGTGGAAGATCACGCCGCCAAAGCCGTTTTCAATAGCAACCGTCATCTTGCCTGCAGGGCAGTAGGAAGCGCCCAGATTGACCACAGCCTGTCTTGCAGCCTCACGGCCGATATCCTCGGGGCGGAACAGATCAAATACCTCCAGTCCCATGCCGCGACCGGGCGCACAGGAGCCGGACTGGTTCTCGTGTCCGTTGGAGGCAACCGCGTTGACTGCCATACGGGTGCGGATATGTCTGTCGGTGGTATAAAGTCCCTCGGAGTTGGCAACCAGGATCGAGTGATCCACCATCAGAAGCGTGCCTGCCACCTGTACGATGCTTTGATCGTAATCCTTGGCGGTATTGCAAGCAGCCTTGAGCAGATCGATCTTATACTTCATGTCCGCACTTGCGGGGACTGTGGTAACGGGATGAATATTGGGAAAAATGCGCTCGCGAAGCGAAAGGGAAACCGCGCCCTTGACCTGTCCGACAGCCTCAGCTACCGACTTGGCACAGCGGATCAGCCCTTCTCTTGTAATATCGGTGGTGGTAGCGTAAACGGTCTGCGTGCCGATAAAGGTACGGATGCCCACACCGGACAGCACGTTATCGCCAATGGCCTCGATTTTTCCATCCACCATGCGGATGTTGCCGTTTTGCGTCAGCTCCTGGTAGATCTCGGCAAAGTCGCCGCCCCCCGAGAGCGCAATCCCGAGGATCTCCTCGGCAAGTCTTTTTTCAATCATGATTCTTGCGTTCCTTTCATGTTTTCAAGTATTGGAATGATCTGCCCAAGGCTCTGCACGCAGGCATCGGTCAGGTCAAGAATTTCGCTTGTAGGTGCGATCATATCGGGTGCCATGACCGTATACATGCCTGCCGCCTTGACCGCACGCACACCGTTGAACGAGTCCTCCACGCCCATGCAGTCGGCAGGCTCAACGCCAAGACGCTCGGCTGCGATCAGGAAAATATCGGGCGCGGGTTTGCCGCGGCTGACCGTATCGCCCGTGACCACGGCATCGAAATATTTTTTCATGTCCGACTGTACCAAATGACGCTCTACGCGCGGTGCATTGGTGGAGGTGGCAAGGCCGATCTGATATCCGTTTTGCTTGAGATAGTCCAAAAGCTCGTAGGCACCCTCTTTAATGGGCAAGCCCTCGGCTTCGATCAGATCGTCGTACAGCGCGTTACGCAGCGTCCAGAATGGGCGAAACTCGAACGCATCGCCGTAAAACTCCTGCCACAATTCTTCCGTTCTTGCAAAATTCGTCCCCGTACAAAGGGCCACGAACTCCATAATGCGCGGCACGCCCGTTTGCACTGCCGCTGCACGCCACGCGCGGTGATATACCTGTTCGGTATCGTGCAGCGTGCCGTCCTTGTCAAAAATGACTGCCTTGATCATCAGTCGGGGTTCCTTTCGCCAAGTGCTATATGATATCTCTGATAGAATTCCTCAAATCTGCCCTCGTCCAGAGCCTGGCGGATACGGCGCGTGAGCTGATTGTAAAAATACAGGTTGTGCTGGACGGCCAGACGCATACCAAGAGATTCCTTCGCCTTGATCAAATGGCGGATATAGGAGCGGCTGTAATTCTGACAGGTGGGGCAATCGCAGGTCACACCGATGGGACGCGCGTCGCGCGCGTACTTTTCATTCAGCACGCTCATCTTGCCCTCCCAGGTAAACAGCGTACCGTGACGGGCGTTACGCGAGGGCATGACGCAATCAAAGAAGTCCACGCCAAGATGCACGGCCTCCAGAATGTTGCAGGGAGTACCGACGCCCATGAGGTATCTCGGCTTGTTCTTAGGCATATGCGGCTCGACCGCGTCAATGATGCGGTACATATCCTCGGTGCTTTCACCCACGGCAAGGCCGCCGATAGCGTAGCCGTCCAGATCCAGCTCTGCAATGCGCTGCATGTTATCGATTCGCAGATCCTCGTACGTACCTCCCTGATTGATGCCGAACAGCATCTGCTGCTTGTTGATGGTCTCGGGCAAGGAATTGAGTCTTTGCATCTCGGCCTTGCAACGAGCCAGCCAGCGGATGGTACGCTCGGAGGATTGCTTGACGTATTCGTAGGTTGCGGGGTTTTCCACGCACTCGTCAAACGCCATGGCAATGGTGGAGGCGAGGTTGGATTGGATCTGCATGCTCTCCTCGGGGCCCATGAAAATGCGCTTGCCGTCTATATGGGAGGCAAAATACACGCCCTCCTCCTTGATCTTACGCAAGGAGGACAGGGAAAAGACCTGAAATCCGCCCGAGTCGGTCAGGATCGGTCTGTCCCAGTTCATGAATTTGTGCAAGCCGCCCATATCGTGGATCAGCTTGTCACCGGGACGAATGTGCAGATGGTAGGTGTTGGAAAGCTCGACCTGACAATCAATGGTCTTGAGCTCCACGGTGGATACGCCGCCCTTGATGGCAGCGCAAGTACCCACGTTCATAAAGACCGGCGTCTCTATATCGCCGTGGGGGGTGTGCAGCACGCCTCTGCGCGCTCTTCCCTCTTGTAATTTAAGCTCGAACATAAGTAGTATATTCCTTTCTTGGGCTGATATCAGTACAGGATATCGCCTGCTTTTATTTACGATCTTTCAAATTGTCTGTCCAGATTTTTCTTGCTCATCTCCATGGCAACCGGTCTGCCGTGCGGACAGTAGGTGATATCAGGGATCTCCATCAGCTTATCCACCACCCAGGAAAGATGCTCGGGGGCGTATACGCGCCCTGCCTTGATGGCAGCCTTGCACGCGCCCTGATACAACGCCTTTTCAAACACGATGTCACGTGTCAGGGATGCGTTTCCCGTCGCGCTTTGCAATCTCTCCGCGATCACAGGCAGCATTTGCGCCACCGCCTCGGATTCCAGTCCCACGGGGATCGCATCCACGGTCACGGTAAAGCGCCCCGTCGAAAAGCTGAAGCCAACCGCCTCCAGTTCGGCACGATAGTCACCAAGCGTTTGCACCTCACCGGAGGTCATCATGACCTCGATGGGCAGCATCAGCAGCTGCGAGGCCGCTTCCTTTTGGCGCATATTGGCCTTGAGCTGCTCAAACAGGATGCGCTCGTGCGCTGCGTGCTGATCGATCAGCAGCATTCTCTCCCCGATCTCCACGATCAGATATGCGTTGAATACCTGTCCGACCAAGCGGTATGTTCCCTTCTCTGCCGTAGGCAGGTTGGGGATCTCGGGTTGCGTGGGCAGAGGGGTGTGCGACGTTTTTGGGGTAGCGGTTTTCGGGCCGTTGGGGATGTCGGCCCCTACGAAAGTTGTGGGGGAGGCGGATTTCGGGCCGTCGGGAACGTCGGCCCCTACGGAAATTGTGGGGGCGGCGGATTTCGGGCCGTCGGGGACGCCGGTCCC
>JAZUSJ010000071.1:0-10209 GCA_045606685.1 Eubacteriales bacterium | reverse complement strand
ATCTGCAGCTTTTGCAGGTCATCCGTGAGCCGTCGGCCTTTGTCGAGTGTTATATATACAGAACCAATGTCCCGGCTTCTGCCGTGGTGCTGCAGGAAAAGGAAACGGTGGCGGCAAGATTTGTGTCGGTCAAGCGCTTTGAGGAGCTTTTGCATACCGACAGCATCGCGCAGCCCGTGGCCTTCCGCTACGGTGTGATCCGTAAGGATCTGTACCGCGCAGCAGGACTTGGCGAGGTGTGAGCATGGCCAACGAACAGCTTTATATGACGCTGGAAAAGATGGCGTCTGCCGAATTTGAGGAGCGTAATTCGCTCTTTATCGGTCACGCAGCGCCCATCAAAAACGAGCAGGAGGCTATGGCGTTTGTCAAGCAAAAGCAAAGGGAATATGCGGATGCCACGCATAACGTGTGGGCGTATTTGCTTGGAGGCGGTATCGTGGCCAGATACAGCGACGACGGAGAGCCGCAGGGAACTGCGGGCGTTCCCGTGCTGGAGTGCATGCGCAAATCGGGTGCTACGGACATGGTCGTGGTGGTCACGCGCTATTTCGGCGGCATTCTTTTGGGCGCGGGCGGACTTGTGCGCGCGTACTCGCACGCGGCAAGGATCGCTCTGGATGCCGCGCATATCATTACGTACCACAAATACGGGGAGTACAGCATGAGATGCACGTACTCGGATTATCAGAAGTTCAATCTGCTGTTGCCCCGGATGGGTGCTTTGGTGGACGACGTGGAGTACACCGACAGCGTGACGGTACGCTTTGCGGTCAAGGATGAGCATAAGGATGCCTTGTGGCGTCGCATCTCGGAGATCAGCAACGGCAAATGCGAGCCGGAAAAGACGGGTGAGAGGTACGACTATCACGAAACGGACGCGTGAGCAATTCTGACGCGCATAGACAGGATGAAAGTTTGGGTCAAGCCTTTTCAAAAAGGCATGGTGGCGTGTGAATGCCGTTGAGCTTTGAGTGTTTCTGACGCCACCCTGATGCTGGATTTCTGCGAAGTCCAGCATCTAAAACTCAACCGGCAGCGCCCTTGTCGCGCCCGCAGGCGCGAAATCCAACCATGCTGTTTAATTTGCGCAGCAAATATGTTCTTCTTTGCAGTTCCTTGCTCAAAAAGAACGGAAACGGTTTTCTCACACAAACAACAAAGGGAGTTACCTATGCAAGGTAGCTCCCTTATGTTTTAACGTTGAGGAATTTCTCTCCGTTCTTTCTTTGGAGCAGTAGGCCAAAGAAATGAACCAGTAATTCGCTGCGCGAATTGAAAGGCCGTTAGATTGGTTTCGCGCCTGCGGGCGCGACTTGGGGCTCTGCCCCAAGACCTCGCCGCCTTTTGAAAAAGGCGGGCGAAAACTTTCATCCGTGGCAACCGTATGGTGGCGGTTGTCCGTTATTGTAGGGCGGGAGCATGATAACCTCCCTTTTGGTTGCAAAGAAATCGATCAAAGGTTTGAAATGTTGAAATTTTCATAAAAAATTCGCCAAGAAAAAAAGGAAAATCGCAAAAAATTGCGTATATTATTAATGTAAGAATAAAAATGGGGAAAGTGAGGTAGCATCATGGTACAAAAAGAGGATAGCTTTGTCAATATTTTTCTGGAAAGAGAAGAGCAATCGCTCTCTCCGTACGCATTCCGCACCTCTCAGACACGCGGAAGAGAGCGTTATCAGACGCCTTGCAGGCTGCGTACCGAATTTCAGCGCGACCGCGATAAAATTACCCATTGCCAGTCCTTCCGCCGCCTGATGAACAAGACGCAGGTGTTCCTGGCTCCGGTTGGCGACCACTACCGCACCCGTCTGACGCACACCCTGGAGGTCACGCAGATCGCGCGTATCATGGCGCGTGCCTTGCGACTGAACGGTGACTTGACCGAGGCGGCTGCGCTTGGGCATGACCTTGGACATACGCCGTTCGGCCATGCGGGTGAGCGCGCGCTGCAAAAGTGCTATTCTCCCGACTTTTCTCATTACGTGCAAAGCCTGCGCGTGGTTGAGGTGTTGGAAAATGACGGGCAAGGTCTGAATCTGACCTGGGAGGTCAGGGACGGCATTCTGAACCATTCCGGCTCGCTGGATTTTTGCGGTGCGAGTACCTTGGAGGGCGTGCTGGTCAAATACGCTGATAAAATTGCTTACATCAATCATGATATAGACGATGCCTGCCGCGCAGGAATTCTTTCTCTTGAGGATATTCCCGCGCATCTGCGTGAATGCTTAGGACAGCGGCACAGCCAGCGCATCAATACCATGGTCACCTCGGTCATTCGCGGTTCGGTCGATCAGGATCATATCTGCATGACGCCCGAGGTGCAGGCTGCTACCGATCAGCTGCGCGATTTCCTGTTTGAGAACGTATATCTCAACCCTGTGGCAAAGGGCGAGGAGGGAAAGGCAGAGGATATGCTGATCAAGCTGTACGAGTATTTCGTAAAGCATCCCGAAAAGCTGCCCGAGTCTTACCGCCGCAATTTGGAAAAGGAGCCGGTGGAGCGTTGTGTTTGCGATTACGTTGCGGGCATGACCGACAGATATGCCATTCAGCTTTATAACGATCTGTTCATTCCGCAGGTCTGGAGGGGCAGATAAAATATGAGGATCCCAAGAGAGGTTGTGGAGGAGGTACGCCATCGCACGGACATTGTGGAGTTGATCGGCAGCTACGTCACGCTCAAGCGTGCGGGCTCCAATTACGGTGGGCTTTGTCCCTTCCACAGTGAAAAAACGCCGTCCTTTACGGTGTTTCCGGACAGCGAAAGCTTTTATTGCTTTGGCTGCGGTGCGGGCGGTGATGCGATCACCTTCGTTATGAAAAACGACAATCTGGATTACCCCTCGGCTGTTGAGGTGCTCGCGGCAAGAGCGGGCATTCAGATCGTACGAGAGCAGGAGCAGAATACGGGCGGACTGACGCGCAAGCGCGTACACGACATGAACCGTGATGCCGCCAAGTTCTTTCATCAGTGCCTACTTTCTCCCATCGGTGCTGAGGGCTTGAAATATCTGACCGAAAAGCGCGGACTGAGCATGGCACTCATCAAACATTTCGGCCTTGGCTTTGCACCAGGATCAAGGATCATGCTGACCGAATATATGCTAAAAAAAGGCTACACTGAACAGGAGCTTGCGCAAGGATTTCTTTGTGGTATTAGAAAAGAAAGCGGGCAACCTTACGATTATTTCCGCAATCGCGTGATGTTCCCGATCATTGATACCGCAGGCAACGTCATCGCATTCGGCGGCCGCGTGATGGACGATTCCAAGCCAAAATACCTGAACTCGTCCGACACGCCCGCGTTCCAGAAGCGCAAAAATCTGTTTGCGCTTAACTTTGCCAAGAATCATTGCGCGGATCGACTGATATTGTGCGAAGGATATATGGACGTCATCTCGCTGCATGCTTACGGCTTTGAAAACGCCGTGGCAACGCTGGGCACGGCCATTACACCCGATCAGGCAAGACTGATGACCAAATATACCAAGCAGGTCGTGATCTGTTACGATGCCGACGAGGCCGGCCAGCGCGCCGCACTCAAAGCGATGACAGTATTGGGACAGGTTGGTATGGACGTGCGCGTGCTTCACGTGACCGACGCCAAGGATCCCGACGAATACCTGCGTAAATTCGGAAACGGGCGTTTCCGTCGTCTCATTGAGGGAAGCCGTACCGAGTTTTCGTATAAGTCCGAAAAGATCTTTGCAAAATACAGCATGGAGATCCCCGAGGAGCGAATTAAGGCAGCTACAGAGATCTGTGAGATAATTGCAGTAATACCTTCCAAGGTGGAGCGCGAGATATACTCCTCCATGGTGGCGGACAAGCTGAAGATTAGTGTTGACAGCCTAAAAAATGACATTGAGCGCACCAGAAATAAAAAACTTAATGACTGGAAGCAAAAGGAAGGTCGGGAAGCTACTCTTTCCGCCAAGGGCTACGGTGACCGCATCAATCCCGATACGGCCAAAAACGTACAGGCGGTTGCCGCAGAGGAAGCCATTCTCGGGCTTTTGATGATGTATCCCGAGCATAGAAAGCAGATCACCTCGGGTGCTATCGCGCTTTGCGAGGACGATTTCTTCTCGGCTCTTGGCAAGCGAGCCTTTTCCCGCATGATGCAAATGGAAGGCGAAGAGGGCGGATTTTCCTATGCGCTGATGGGCGAGGACTTTACCCCGGACGAAATGGGCAGGCTGCAGAGCATGATGCAAAGACGGCGTGCTCTTGCCGAAAACGGCACACAGGTGCTGCGCGCAAGCGTGCAGACGCTGATAGACCAAAAGAAAAAGAGCGACGCCAAAGCGTCGGGCGATGCAGTTGAGTCGATCAAGCAGCTGCTGGATGCGAAAAAGAAAAAATAAATCATATATCAATAACCAAAACGTGAAAGGAAACCCTAAGACTATGACTGATACCACGATTGTGAACGGTGAAAACGAAGAAAAAAAGCTCACTATGGAAGAGCTGATTGCCAAGGGAAAGAAGGGCAATCTCTCCAATGAGGATCTGGACGATGCTCTGGAAGAAATGGATTATGATCTTGACAGTATAGACAAGCTTTATGAAACGCTGGAGGATAACGGTATTCCGATCGGTGACGATATTTCCTCTGCCGAGATGGATGAGATCGAAAGCGAGGTCGAAAAGTTCAGTGACGGTGAGAACATGGAAAGACTGCTTGGCCAGGAGGGCTTGGCAATCGATGATCCTGTGCGTCTGTACCTCAAGGAGATCGGGCGCGTGCCGCTGCTGACCGCGGAAAAGGAGCGTGAGCTTGCTGAGAGAATGGCCGCAGGCGACGAGGATGCCAAGATGGAGCTGGTGGAGGCGAATTTGCGTCTGGTCGTCAGTATCGCAAAGAGATACGTGGGCAGAGGTATGTTCTTCCTTGATCTGATTCAGGAGGGCAACCTGGGACTTATGAAGGCGGTTGATAAGTTTGACTACACCAAGGGCTACAAGTTCTCGACCTATGCAACCTGGTGGATCAGACAGGCCATCACCCGTGCCATTGCAGATCAGGCAAGAACCATTCGAATTCCCGTCCATATGGTCGAAACCATTCATAAGGTTTCCAGATATTCCAGACAGATGCTGCAGGAGCTGGGCAGAGAAGCAACCGCTGAGGAGATCGGCGAAAAGATGGGCATGAGCGCTGATAAGGTGCGCGAGATCCTCAAGATCGCGCAGGATCCTGTTTCCTTGGAAACGCCTATCGGTGAAGAAGAGGACAGCCACCTTGGCGACTTTATTCCCGATGATGAAACACCCGCGCCCGCAGAGGCTGCCTCCGCAACCATTCTGCGCGAGGTCATTGAGCGTGAGCTGCACACTCTGACACCCAGAGAGGAGCATGTGATCAAGCTGCGCTTCGGCCTTTACGATGGTAGAACCAGAACGCTGGAAGAGGTCGGACAGGAGTTCGAAATTACCAGAGAGCGTATCCGTCAGATCGAGGCGAAGGCGCTGCGTAAGCTGCGTCATCCCAGCCGCGCACGCCATCTCAAGGGATTTTTGGACTGATTTTTTGTAAAAAATTTGTGAATTGTCAGGTGTCGAACAGCGCAGCATAATGCGCAAAAACACCTGTAAGACCGCATTTTCTCGGCAATAGTTTACAAAGAAAGCGAAGCGGATTTGTAACAAATGACGGGGATTTTGAACGCTTGAAAATCCGGGGGCGAAAAGGTCAAAAAAGGTTTACAATCTCAGCCAAAATTATCCTTGACATCGGGATATTTTTAGTGTAGAATATAGTAGTATGAAATAATATGCCGATGCCTTGCTTGGTGCAAGGAGAAGGCGGTACGATTTGCAAGGAGGAATTCCAATGAGAAACAGATTTATCTGTCTGACGCTGGGCATGCTGATGCTGCTGACGGTGCTGCTGACCGGTTGTAATCAGAAGAAGGATGAAGCAGACGTTGAGCAGATCTCGGGTATTACGCTGACTATGTGGGTAATTACCGATAAGGAAGTTGCCAATACCGATGCCGAGATGGCAGAGCTGAAGGCTGAGCTTCTTGAAAAGTATGGTCAGAGCGCAGCTTATGATCAGGCTGTTGCAGAGGCCGAGGCTACCAGAGCTGCTTATGAAGAGGTTGAGGCCGAGATCACCAAGATCACCAAGGCTAAGTTCAAGGTGAACCTTGACCTGTATTTCTATACCGAAGAGCAGTATTACGGTGAGCAGGAGTTTGACCGCGAGAAATATGATGATCTCAAGATGAGCGCAACCGATGAAGAGGTTGAGGATTATCTGAAGAAGTGCGGCAAGCTTGTTTATACCAACATTCAGAATGAAGAGTATCAGCTGCTCAAGGAAAAGGCCAACAAGGCTCTCAAGAGATTCCTGAAGGATGCAAAGGCAGAGGGACGTGTAGATACCGATAAGCTCAAAGAGGAATTCTATGCACAGAACCCCCAGTATGCTGAGTTTGCCAACGTTTCCGATGATGATGAGGAAGAGACCGAGATCGTTGAAGAGGTAACCTCCTACAACGAGTACGAGATCGCTGAGATCGTTTACCCTGAGCTTGAAAAGCATCAGATCGACATCATTTATCTCTCAGGCTTTGACCGCTATAATGAATTTATCGAAAGCGAATGGATCCAGCCTTTGGACGAGGAGATTTCCGGTGCTTCCAGAAAGCTGACCGACTATATCTCTGCAACGCTTTTGGGCGGTGTACAGATCGAGGGTTCTACTTACGCGATCCCCAATAACGTTTCTATCGGTGAGTACACCTATCTGACCATCGACAAGGAACTGTTTGACAAGTATTATTACAACATTACCGATATTGAGGACGTTCTGGATTGCAGATACTTCCTGGCAGATATCGTAAAATATGAGGAAGGCGTTGTTCCGCTGAATGCAACCTATGAGGAATGCATGAACATGCTGGTTTGGTACTGGTCCATGACTTATGAGGAACAGGAAAAGACCGAGGATGATGAAGATATCGACATCGGTGACATCGGTGACTCCGAAGAGGACAAGGAAGACGCTCCCGCTGTTCTGTATGATTACTATTACGACAAGGAGGGCGATCAGTTCTCCATGTTCGGTACCGTATACGGCTCTGCTGCAAACCGTAACCGCGGCAGCATCCGCCTGGAATTCAGCAACCTGCTTACCAAGGCTGATTATCTGGCAATCCTGCGTGAGCTGATGACCTTCAAGTTTGAGGGCTATTTCGGCCAAGCTACAGAGGGCCAGACCGTTGCGGTTGATTTCGTAAAGGGCAATTCCGATATCAAGAAGGCTATGGAAAAGGACGGTTACTATACCGCCGAGAACGGCAGACAGTATTACGCTGTGATCGCCGAGTATCCCGAGGCAACCGAGAATGAGCTGTACGGCAACATGTTCGCAGTCAGCGCATATTCTCACTTTGCTGTGGGCAGATCCATGGATATCATTACTTATCTGAACACCAATTCCACTATGCGTAACCTGCTGCAGTACGGCATTGAGGGCAAGAACTATGAGATCAGCGAGGCCAGTGAAGGCCAGGTGCTGGCCAAGCTCAATGATTCTTATCAGATGTCTCTCGAAAAGACCGGTAACGTATTTATGGCACATCCCGGCGAGGGCAAGAGAGCTGACGCTTGGGAAGGCGCAAGAGAGCAGAATAACGAGTCTTTGATCAACCCGCTGCTTGGCTTTGACTTCAACACTATGCTGGATGGCGACGAGGCAGGCCTTGACATCGATCCTCACTACGGTGTGACCAAGGAAGATCAGGAAAAGGAAGATTACGTTCCTAAGGGCTTGATTGACAAGATGACTGTTAAGAGTGCTGAAATCCAGGCAAGATTGGATGCATGCACCAACATCAACGAGCTCAACGAGCTGATCGACGCTTTGAAGGATGAGCTGAAGAAGAGCAAGGATAACGCTTGGATCGAGAAGGCTAACAACCCGGCTTACAGCCCCGACGATGCTGCGACAACCCTTGAGGATGATGATCCTTCCAACGATGACTTGTCCAAGGGCAATTCTCCCTACACCATTTACGTCAACTGGCTGAACGAGTACGGTTACAACGTTCCCGAACAGTAAAAATTATTAACTCAGGGCTGTTGCGCATGAACGCAACAGCCCTTTTTGAGGAGTCATGATGAAGTATACACATATCGTCTGGGATTTTAACGGAACGCTGCTCAACGATATCAGCGCAGGCATCGATGCCGTAAACGTCATGCTTGAAAAGCGCGGGCTGGATACGATCGGGAGCGTTGACGCTTACCGTGAGCTGTTCTGTTTTCCTATCATTGAATATTATGCAAAGCTCGGCTTTGATTTTGAAAAGGAAGATTACTATACGGTTCTGGCACCCGAGTGGGTGGAGATGTACCTGGAAAACTACAAGAGCAGCCCGTTGACCGAGCATGCCGTACAAACCCTGCAGACGCTGGGCGAGATGGGATATGCGCAGATCCTGCTTTCGGCAACTGAGCTGCAAATGCTCAAAAATCAGCTCAAGGGACTTGGCCTGGAACAGTATTTCGGAGAGGTCTGCGGATTGGATAATATCCACGCGGGCAGCAAGCTGGATACTGCCGTTGCATGGCGCGCACAGCATCCGGATGCGGTCGCGCTTTTTGTGGGGGATACCGTGCATGATTACGAGGTAGCAAGCGCAGCGGGGGCGGATTGTGTTTTGTACAGCCGTGGACACCAAAGCAGAAAACAGCTGTCGAGCTGCGGATGCAGAATGATTGACGATCTCTCCGAGCTGATCGATCTGCTATCCGCCCAATGAATTGACAAGCTCGCGCAAGTGATGGCAGGCACTCAGATAACCGTCAGCGTCATCGGATCTGGTGCAAGCCGCGGCAACAGATAATTGAATATCGATCTGATCCAAAACCGTAAGTGGCACAGAAAGCGAAAGCAGGCCCTTGCGGTTTTTCCATGTTTGAGTAAAGGAATCGGGCAGGGATGTTGGGCGTGGACTGTCGCAAATTGCGTCGAGCTGCTGCAGCATATCGGTTCGTACAGAACGCACGTATATATAATTGAAGGAAACTGCAACCAGCATGACGCAGAAAATGAGTATTGCCGTGCGCATCCGCTTCATTTTTTTCTCCTTTCTATGCGCACCTCACCAAGGTCGTCTGCCAGCATATAGAATACTTGCTGCTCCGAAAGCCCGTGCGATCGCATTTGCTTTTGCGCCCACGTGCGGTCTTTGCCCAGTGCTTGCAGCGTGTGATCCGAGTAAATTCCATCGCAGAAGATGATGTGCTGCATGCCGCATTCCTGCGGCGCCATACCGAATTGGTCGGCTACGGGCGGAGTGAAAGCCGCTTTTGTGATAATGCTGATCTTGCCGTTGCTTTCCAGAATGGCGTATTGTACTTGCTCAATGTCAGGGATGTTGTTTTGCCGCAGCTCGCACATCAGCTCGTCAAGAGAAATGCGCACCTTTTGCATTTCTTGCCTGTCTGCTTTGCCGTTGTGGATCAGCACCGTGGGCTTGGGAGAGAGCAGCTTCTTTAGTTTTGGGTACTTCAATGCCAGTCCCGAGGTAAACACCTCGAACGAGGCCAGCGTGACAACGGGAACAATGGCGTACAGGATGGGCGTGTTTTTATCGGTGATGGGAATGGTTGCGATTTCGGAAAGCAGCAGCGTGATGACAAGGTCGGTCACCTCCAGCTCGCCCAGCTGACGCTTTCCCATCAGGCGCATGATGAAAATCAAAAAAATATAGATCAGAACGGTGCGGAAAAGGATAGTAAACATAATGATCTCCATGTAACGTTATGATGTTATTGTGATAATAGGGTAGGGATTTTGATACATGGAAATATATGTCGTACGTAACGCTGTGCAACCTGCACAAAAACGAGATACAAAACCTATATACTTTGTCAAAACCCACACTTGACAAAACGAGATGAAAGTGGTAGAATATTCAAGGTCGCGAGAGCGGCGGTATCGCAGCGAAAAGCGAGGAAGCCGATAGAAAAAAGTCAAAAATTTCGAAAAAAGTTTTGAAAAACCTATTGACAAACCGAAAACGTTGTGATATAATAATCAGGCTGTCGCGCAAGCGGCAGGGAATTGGTCCTTGACAATTGAATAACAGAGAGAAGTACAAAGCAAATGTAAGTGCGAAAATACGAATCTCGAAATTCTTGAAGAGTACAAACTCAACAGAGAGTAAATTTAGAAAAGAAAAG
>JAZUSJ010000070.1:0-3187 GCA_045606685.1 Eubacteriales bacterium | reverse complement strand
ATCTGCAATAAATTGCTGATTTTGTAAAGTCAGGACGCAAAGCGTCCTGAGGATCTACGAGGGACACGTTCATCGCCCGTAGATCCCACCTTCGAAACATTGCTGCACAATATTGCGCAGCAATACTTTCTCGGTGCTGCTGCGCAGTTCGACTCCGCTCGCTGCCCTGCAGCATCGCTTCGCTCAGGATGACACGGGCACGGCTGCGTACCTGACAAAACAAAAGCAGAAGTCTATCAATGTGAAGGCTTCTGCTTTCGTATTATTCAATGATTCCGCTATTTCCGCAGCCCGATGGGCTGTTTTTCTTATCTGAATTCCTTGTAATCCGCGGTCAAAAACCTCTCGCGCATGATGGTGTAATGCTCCTCGGTGGGATTGCCGCAAAGAATGCCCAGCTCCCTTTTGAGTGCCGAGATCAGCAGCTCGGGGTTGAGATTCTGCGCAGAGCCGGTTGCCAGACGCAGATCCATGACCACGCTCTTGCACTCGTCGCACCAGCCGATCTTGCTGTGATCGATCAGGGGGATCAGATTGATCTCCTTTTCACCCGACTTTGTTTTCTTGGTCATGTAAAGCTCGTCTCTTGCAAGCACGGCCGCAATCTTACCGGCCTGAGCGGGGCTGCCGCCCGTGGTACAGATCCTGACCGTGTAATCGGCAAACGCGACGTCATTTGCATCGGTTTTGGCCTCGTATACGTCGTATACGTACATCTCGTCGGTCAGCTCGCAATTCATCTGTTCCATGATCTCCTGCATGGAGATCTCGCGCTCGATGCGCATATCCAGAAACTCGCACATGCTCTCCGTGCCGATCGACAACGGATAGCCGAACGAGATCTTGGGATGCGGATTAAAGCCCTTGGTATACCACATGGGAATACCCGCGCGGATCAGCACGCGGTGCAGCGTGCGCTGCAGATCCAGGTGCGACACGTATTGCAGATTTCCCTTTTTGACAAAACGGATCCTTACCGTCCGTGGCTGCTCCAGAAGGGGCAGCTGATGCTTTGTATAGCACTTTAACATCATTTGCCTCCTTTCGGGCAAGGCGTACGCTCGCCGCCCATACAATTCGCGCCACAGCCCGAGCATTGCTCGCGGCAAGAGGGCGTGGTCTTTTCCTCGTAGGCCTTTGCTCGCTCACGCAGCAAAAACGCTTTGGTCACGCCGCAATCGATGATATCCCAAGGCAGCACCTCGTCAAGCTCATACGCACGGTTTGCATAGAACGAGGGATCAACACCTGCCTCCTCGAATACCTCGATCCACTTGTCGTAATCAAAAAATTCGGTCCAGGCGTCAAACACAAAGCCCTTTTGGTGTGCCAGCGCCATGGCCTTGCAAAGGCGTCTGTCACCTCTTGCAAGCACAGCCTCCACGCGGCAGACCTTGGCATTGTGGTGAGTATAACGCACGCGCTTGTCGCGATTGCACTCGCCCACGTACGCCTGCTTTTCCAGCATGGTCTCCAAGGTATCCTGTGCCTCCCATTGGAAGGGCGTGAACGGCTTGGGAATAAAAGGAGAGACGCTGATAGTGACCTGCACACCGCGGGATTTGTTGCGGTTGGGATTTTTGTAATACGCCACGCATACGTTGTGCGCAAGCGTGGTAATCCCCTCCAGATCCTCGTTGGTTTCAGTGGGGAGTCCCTGCATAAAATACAGCTTGACCGAGCTTTTGCCTGCGTCAAACGCCACGTTGACCGCGCGCAACAGATCCGCTTCCTCGACGTTTTTATTGATCACGTCGCGCAAGCGCTGCGTGCCTGCCTCGGGGGCAAAGGTCAAAGAGCCTGAGCGCACCGAGGCGATCTTATCCATCAGCTCCTTGGTAAAGCTGTCCACGCGCAGCGAGGGCAGCGAAAGATTGATCATGTTCTCATCCGTCCACTCAAGCAACTTACCGGTCAGCTCCTCGACGCAGGTATAGTCGCTGATTGAGAGCGAGGAGAGCGAAATTTCTTCGTATCCCGTCGCTTCAAAGAGCGATTTTGCCTGACAATCCAGCGTGCCCGGTGTTTTTTCACGCACAGGTCTGTACACCATGCCCGCCTGGCAGAAGCGGCAGCCGCGAATGCAGCCGCGCGCAACCTCCAGCATAATGCGGTCGTGTACGGTTTCGGTATAGGGCATGACCAGCTTTTCGGGGAAATAGGCCTTGTCCATATCCTCGCAGATCTGCTTTTTGACCTTGGTCGGCACGTCGTCGTACAAGGGGGTATAGCTCTTGATGGTACCGTCCTCGTTGTACTGCACGTTGTAGAGCGAAGGCACGTAAACACCCTGAATGGTGGCAGCCGCGCGGCGCAGGAACGCCTGCTTGGTGTAGCTGCCCTCCTCCTTCATTTGGATGTAGAGTCGGACGATCTCGGGCAGCATCTCCTCGCCCTCACCGATATTGAACAGATCGAAAAACTCTGCCACGGGCTCGGGGTTATAGGTACAGGGGCCACCGCCGATGACCAGCGGAAACTCCTCTCCCCTGTCCTTGGCGTAAAGCGGAATGCCCGCAAGTTCCAGCATGTTCAGCACGGTGGGATAGCACATTTCGTATTGCAGCGTAAAGCCAACGAAGTCAAATTCGGTCAGCGCGTCGCCCGATTCGTGCGCCCAGAGCGGAATGTCGTATTTTTTCATCTGCTCCTGCATATCCACCCAAGGAGCATAGCTGCGCTCGCACCAGATATCCTGCTCGGCATTCAGGCGCGAATACAGAATGCGCACGCCCAGATTGGACATACCGATCTCATACGTATCGGGAAAGCAAAAGGCAAATCTGGCCTTGATCTTTTCTTTATCCTTGATGATCTGACCGTATTCCCCGCCCGCATAGCGGCCGGGCTTTTGCACGGTCTTGAGTACGGTTGCAATTTTTTGATTCATAATGTTCAAATCCTCTATTTCGTCTTACGCAAATCTCCCAAAAGACTTGTACAAGTCACGGGAATGATGACCAGCCACAGCGCCTGATAAAGCAGCAAAAGCAGCGGCCAGACGTACCAGATGCCTCCCAGCACCGATACAAGCACGATCAACGCTGCAGTCAGCGCAAGGTAGGCAAAGCGCAATATCATGCCTGCAAGGCGCACGCGGCGCAGCTTGCGGCAGGCCAGCAGCGGCAGCAGCACGACCTCAGGTGCGCGGGGGGCGGTCACACCGCAATCAAGGGCAACCTCTCTG
>JAZUSJ010000069.1:0-22027 GCA_045606685.1 Eubacteriales bacterium | reverse complement strand
GAGTATGTTTCGCCTCTGCGGAGGCGACCAAGGGCTGCGCGCCCTTGGATGGGCGGTCGCTTTTTGAAAAAAGCGACGCAAAAACTTTCATGAGTTAGGTCGTCAAAACTGTTTACTCGTCCTCTCCGGGTGAGCAATCCTTGATGCCCGTCATGCCGCCAACCGGCTTGAATCCGTCCACCTCACCGCGCTGGATCGCACCGTAAATGCGGTAGCGCAAGCCCTTATTCTTTCTGTCCAGCTCGTTGATCAGGTTATGCATTTCCTCGCGCTGCGTGTTCTTGTCCGCAGGGCAGGGCGATTCGATCACCGGCAATTCCACCTTGCGTGCGAAATCCTTGACGTGTCGCTCCGGCATATAGATCAAGGGGCGGATGACGCGAATGCCCACGCGCGAAAGGTCAGTCACGGGCTGGAAGCAGCCAATGCGTCCCTCAAAGAACAAATTCAGCATAAACGTGTCCACCACGTCGTCAAAATGATGCCCCAGCGCAACCGTCGTGCATCCGATCGACTTTGCATAATTGTTCAGCGCACCGCGGCGCATCTTGGCGCAAAGCGCACAAGGATTGGATTCCTTGCGGATCTCGAAAATGACCTTGTAAATATCGGTGGGGACAACGTGGTATTCCACCTCCAGCTCGTCACAAAGCTTCTGAATACCCGAAAAATCCATGCCGCCCGCAAAGCCCATGTCCACGGTCACCGCCACTACCTCAAACGGGACGGGATAAAAGCGGCGCAGATGTGCCAGCGCACAAAGCAAGGTCAGCGAGTCCTTGCCTGCGGATACGCCCACGGCGATCTTGTCACCGGGACGGATCATGTCGTAATCTGCAAGCGCACGGCGCGTATAGCTCAATAAACGTTTTATATGCTCCATATATCTGATTCACTCCAACTGCAGGTTTGGTAAATTTGATCGGCACGCGCACTTGGCATGCCGTTTTCGCTCAAAATCAGAGCAGGGGAGAGGCGCAGACCGTGCGCAGCCCCTTTTTTTGCCTCGATCAGCACCATAGATGGCTCGGTGCTTGCATTGCTTTGCACAAAGCTCATGCGCTTGGGCTCCAGCCTGTGTCGCGCAAGTGATTCCATCAGCTCAGAGAGTCTGTCGGGACGCCACACCACGTAAAAGCTGCCGCCATGCTTGAGCAGCCGCGCAGCCGCTGCGCAAAAATCGTCCACGTCGCCCATGACCTCGTGGCGCGCGACGTACTTGGCTTGGGATTCGTTCCTCTTGCCCGCGTCCGTTTTCATATAAGGCGGATTGGCTGTCACAATGCCCACCTCACCTCCCACGTCTGCAGCGGTCAGGTCACGAAGATCCGCGCAAACGGGTGTCAAGCGATCTTGATAGCCGTTGAGCGAGGCATTTCTGCCGATGATGTCGGCAAAATCTGCCTGTACCTCTACCGCATGAGCGTGTGCGAATTTGTTCCGCGCCAGACAGAGCAGGGGGATGATGCCCGTGCCGCTGCCCAGATCGACCGCGCGAGCCGAGGCTGCGGGGCGCACGTAGGCTGCAAGCAGATAAGCATCCGTGCCGTAGCGTAAGCCGTCCTCTCGCTGGATCAGTCTGATCTGCTCGTTGACGGTATCCAGCGTTTCGTTTGTACGTAACATAAAAACTCCTTATAACGGTAATAGGGGCTCGCCGCGGCGAACCCCTTTTCCCTTTTGCTATGTATGCGTGTTCTCAGGCGAATTATTCAGCCTCGGGAGCACCAACAGGGCATACGTCAGCGCAGCTGCCGCAACCGATGCAAGCATCAGCGTCGATCTCGTACTTGCCGTCGCCTTCCTTAATAGCGCTGGTGGGGCATTCCTCAGCACATGCGCCGCAGGAGATGCAATCGTCATTAATCTTGTAAGCCATGATAAATTCCTCCGTTTGAGTTTTTTTGGTTGTACACATACATTTTATCACAAATGTACGGAAATGCAATAGGTTTTTGCAAAAAAACAAAAATAATTTACAGAAATTTATTCCTCATCGCCATCATCCGCACGGCGATTGGGGCGAGAGAGCACCTTGACCTGGTCGCGGTGGATGGTAATGGGTGCGCCGTCGGTGTTTTCCAGCTTGACCTTGAGAAGTCCGCGCAAGGGAGAGGTTTCAACGACCGTACCCACACCGTCGGGCGTTTTGACCACGCTGTCCACGGGGGGAGTGAGTCTGATCTCTTCCACGTATGCCTCATGCTCATAGCGCAAGCAGCACATCAGTCTGCCGCAAACGCCCGAGATCTTGCTGGAGTTGAGCGAGAGGCTCTGCTCCTTGGCCATCTTGATCGAAACCTGACCAAAATCAGAAAGAAAGGTAGCGCAGCAAAGCGGTCTGCCGCAGGCACCCAGTCCGCCCATCAGCTTGGCTTCGTCACGGATACCGATCTGTCGCAGCTCAATACGGGTGCGGAACACGCTTGCCAGATCCTTGACCAGCTCGCGGAAATCCACTCGTCCTGCGGAGGTGAAGTAGAAGAGCAGCTTGGAGTTATCAAAGGTGTACTGTGCTTCAACCAGCTTCATGTCCAGCCCATGCTGGGATATTTTTTCGTTGCAGATGCGGAAGGCCTCGGTCTCCTTGGCTTTGTTTTCCGTATGGTGCTTTTTGTCCTCATCTGTTGCGCAGCGCATGACCTCCTTGAGCGGCTTGATGATCTCGCTGTCACGAACCTGACGGTTTGCCACCCAGATAATGCCGTACTCGGGGCCGCGTGCAGTTTCTACGATGACTGCATCGCCCTTGGCAAACGAAACTGCGCCGGGCGCGAAGTAATAGACCTTGCCCTCGTCCTTGAAGCGCACGCCAACCACCTCGGTCAGCTCCTCATCGGGCGCGTAAACGGGTGCGGAATGCGTGGGAACGTTTTCCAGGATAGATGCATCAGCCAAAGGCAGAGTCTCCTCCTTGACGGGAGCTTGCTGCGCACGCTTGGAGCTTTGTACGATCTGCTTGATCTCCGAGATCGAAATATCCGCAGGCATTTTGAGAGCGGAGTCCTGCTCGGCCGAGTCCTTTGCCTGCTTTTCCTTGTCACGGCCGCGGTTTTTGTTGCGCGATCTCTTTTTGCCGCCATCAGCCTTGCCCTGTGCTGCGGGATGCTGCGAGGGCTGCGCCTGAGCAGGCTGCTGCGTGCGCTGATTTTGCTGCTTTTCCGGCTGCTTGGGCTTTTGCTGCTTGGGCTGTCCCTGCTGATTCTGCTGCTTTTCGGACTGCTTGGGTTGTGCCTGTGCCGGTGCTTTTGTCTGCACTTGCGCCTGTGCCTGCACACCCTGTTCCTTTTTCTCGGGCTTTTTATGCGGACGGTGATGGTGATGCGGACGGTGCTTTGCGCCGCCCTTGCCTGCGCCCGTCTCGGGCGCTTTATTGTTTTGCTGATTGTTTTCCATATATACCACCTCTTGTGTTGATCAAAGTATGCCTGCCCGGATCGCCATGTCGCAAAGTGTGATCTTGACGTTGGCGTTTCGGATGGCAATGCTGTTGTATGCGGCGTCCACTGCTTCCAAAAGGCGCAGCAGATCCTGCATGGTATAGCGCAGGGAATAGGCAACGGCTGCCTCGCGGTCTGTAAAAAAGCAAAGGGGAACCGTTTGGGGATCGCATCTGCGTACCGCAATCAGATCGCGCAAAGCGCGCATGAGCGTTTGCAGCTTGTAGGCAACCTCGTCACGCTTCAGCTCACCCTTGCCGTCCTCTCGGCGAATGCCAAAGGGGACGAGCGCACGCAGGGTATGCTCACCCTTGGCGGGAACTGCGTCCAAGAAGTCCATCGCAGCCTGTCTTGCTGCCAGAATGGGTGCGCTTTCCTTGGGAGAAAGCAGATCCAGCGCCTTACCGATGCTGCCGTCTGCCGCCATCATGACCTGCTCTAAGGCTTGTCCCGTGGCGTTCCCCTTGCTCTTTTGTGCGTATTGCTCGATATACGCGGCAACGGTGCCGATCGGTAAAGGCTGCAGCCTGTAGCTTGGTGCGCGGGAGCGGATGGTTTCCAGCATATTGCCCGCATCCTCGCAAAGCAGCAGGAACAGCACGTATGCAGGCGGCTCCTCCAAGGTCAGCAAAAGCGCGTTCTGCGCCTGCGGATTCATGGTGTGCGCGTCCTCAATGATATAAACCTTGGTGTCAAGGTCGTTGGGCGGTGTCAGCACGTCCGAGCGCAAATGGCGCACGGCATCCACCGTGATCTGCGCCTTGCCCTTTTCGCGTCCCAGCGTGATCACGTCGGGCGATTTGCCCTCCAGGATCTTTTTGCAGTTTTTGCAATTTCCGCAGGGAAGCGGGACGGATGCGTCATCCTTACAAAGGCAGCTTTGCGCGGCTGCGATCTGCAGCGCCAGCGTGTGCTTGCCCATCCCGTAGCGACCTTCCAGGATATATGCGTGCGAAAGCCTGTGCGTCATGATATCGTTTCCAATTCGCGCACGCAGGGCATCGTTGCCCCACAGGCGCGGTAACATCTGTTTCATCGCAAACCTCCGCATATAAAAATCCACCTTACAGTATAACAGATATCTGCGGATTTGTCAAGAAGAAAAAAGATACTGCGTTGACTTATTCGACAAAACCGCCACCGAGCAATCGGTGGCGGTTGGAAAGTATGGTTTTTTCGTTATTTTCTCTTTCTCCTGACGCAGACCACGATGCCCGTGACGACGGTGCCAAGAGGCAGAAGAATGATGGAAAAGGCTGCAATGCCGATCAGAATGCTCCAATGCATATCCAGCGTGCCGCCAAGGTCAATGGCGGGGATGGAGGTATAATCGGACCGGAAGGCTTGTGTGCTGCCTGCGTAGTCAACGGCAGCGTAGAGGAAGCCGTAGTTGTAGGGGTAAAGCTCTTCCGCAATCTTTTCGTTATAGCTGTCGGCAAAGCCAAACCAAACGATGCTGCCCGTCTTGTCCCCTGTGGTGACCGTTGCGCTGACCGCCATGTTGTAAACAGCCGCGGTGGGATCGGTGGAGAGATAGCCCTCCTTGGAGGTGGTGGCGATGGGCTTGACCGTCACGCCTGCAGTTTCGGTGACGGTAATGGGATGCGCACCGATGATGAGCATCTGGTAATTCCTTGCGTTTTTGCTGTAGGATTCGTACATTTGCTGATAATACTGCGCGTATGCCTGATACATGGAGTTGCCCGTCTGCTCAAACTGCTGCTGTGCAGCCATGTACATCGAGTAGATCTCGCTGAGCATTGCCATGTGGATGATCTCGTCCGCAGTTGCAACCAGCTCGTGCTTGCTGTCGGGCAGCAGGTACAGGTAATCGTCGGGATAGGTCTCTGCCTCGGTGGAGCTTTCCTTTTCGCTCTCGGCCTCGGTGGATTCCTCTGCCTGCGCTTGCGCATCCGCTTCGGTTTCGGCTTCGGTCTCCTTTTCGGTTTCCTTGTCGGTCGTGCTTTCGCCTCCGCCCGCATTGGGATTGTAATGCAGGGAATCGTCCAGCACGATGGCGTTGGTTGCACCAAGACCGTAGGTGCCAAGCAGCGACATCAGATTGGGCAGATCGGCAGCACCCGGTGTGGTGTTGAGGATCAGCGAGCCACCGTCGGCAAGAAAATCGGCAAGCAGCGTCTTTTCCGCAGCGGTGATGTCGGTCTTGGGATCGTTAAGCACCAAGGTCACGGCATTTTCGGGAATGCTGCCCTTGGCATCCAGATCCCAAAGGAAATAGCGGATGCTCAGATCGTCCAAGTACATTTTGGTGAAGTTCTCGGAAAGCTCGGCTTCTCCGTGTCCGGACAGGATATAGGTGGTGGGGATATCCTCGGTGGTCACGTAATCGACCGAGGCGGTCAGCATAGCGTCTGCATACCAGTGGCGGTGATTGCCCTCTAAGATCTCGGTATAAACGCTGTAGAAGTTGTTGATCTTGTAGTACTGCGCAACTGCCTGATCGGCATAAGCGATGGCGGCCTCCTGACCGTAGGTCTGGCTGTAATTTTCCGCAACGCTTATCCAGCCGTTGTACACGGTATACAGGTCGTTGTAGGAGAGGATGACGTCATCATCGGGGAAGGCGTATTTGAACAGCTCGTCGTAAGTGATCACGTCGTATCTCTCAGGGCCTTCCACGATCAGGCTGGAGCCGATCAGCATCACCGAGGTGTACTTGGAGAGAAACTCGGTGTCGTCTATATCCACGTACACGACCTCAAGGTGATCGCTCAGTCGCGCATATCTGTCCAGCATGACGCGGAACTTGGCCGCGCATTGGTAATCGTAGGTCATATCGGGATCAAAGACGTAGTAAATTGTGACGTCGGTGTCCAGATTTTTGAAAAAGCTCTTGGATTTGGCGCTGATCGAGAATGCGTCGCTGGAATCGGCAACGAAATTGCTCCACGCGCGGGGCAGCAGGCTGACGCCCACGTTCAGTAAGATCAGAACTGCGAGAATGACGGCGGTCACGACCACAAGGCGCGTACCCTTGGCCGAACGCTTGACTTTTACGTTGTTGGATTGATCCATGTCAAGTCACCTCCATTCAGGAATTCCAGCGTCTTCTTTCCAGCGACTGTACGGTCATGTACACGCAGAAGAAGATGGCGGATGCAAAGAATACAAGACCGCTCAGGCTGAATGCGCCAAGCGTCATGGACGAAAAGGTTGCAAAGGCAGAGATATGCACAAGTACCTTGGCAAGCAGGCCGGGGAAGGCCTCGGGGAATTTGCTGTTGCACAGCACGAACACAAGGGAAAGGGGAATGACGGTGGCTGCCGCCGTGATCATGCCCACGGTCAGGCTCTTGGAAAGCAGACCTGCGGCAAGCGCGAACAAGGCAAGCAGCACGATAAGGCCGATAAAGGAGAACAGCGCTGCCTGCTCGGGGAACAGGGCGTCCAGATATTCGGCCAAGATCACCACGTAATCCATGCCAAACAGCACAAGGATCGCAGCAAAGCCGCCGACTGCTGCCAGCACCACGCTATCGGTCAGCGAGGAGATGAACATGCAAATGGCGATCAGCAAAGCGCCCAGCAAAAGGTAGGAAATTCCGGCAACCAACGAGGTACCAAGAGAACCCAGCAGCACAGCCCCCTCCGAGAACAAGCGCAGGATCAGGCTGTAAATGCTCAAAACGGCAACCGGGATGGCAAACACGGTCAGCATGGCGAAATATTTGCCAAGCACGACCTCGGTTGACTTGATGGGCAGGGAAAGCAAGAACATATCTGTTTTATTGCGGCGTTCCTCTGCAAAGGAGCGCATGGTCAGCACGGGGATCAGAAAAATGGAAATAAAGGCCATATCCGAAAAGGTATAAGACATTTCCGCAGTCATACCCAAAAGATTGTTCATGGTCAGATACACGCCGATCACGCAAAGTGTAAACGCGAGGTATATGTAACCGTACATGCTGCCAAAATAAGAACGAAGCTCACGCTTGTAAATGGCTTTCATGCGTCCTCTCCCTCCTCTTCTTCTTGCTGTGTATTCTGCACACGCCCCTCATCCTTGACGTTGCCGAGCATTTTGTCGCGTCGCTTTTTTTCGCGCAAGGCACGCTTGTCCGGCGTTCCCTGCGTCCTGTCGGTCAGCGAAAGGAAAACTTCCTCAAGGCTTGCGGACTTTTGCTCGATATTGATCACGGCATATCTTCTTTCAGCCATGGCAAAGAACAGCTCGTCGCGAATATCCAGCCCGCGGGGAAGCTCCAGCTCCAGCTCCACAATGCCGCCCTTGTCCGAAAGCACCGTGCATTCGCGCACGCTCGGGTAGTGTGAAATGACGTCCAAAATGCCGCCTCTCTCGCCCTTGATGCTCATGCGCAGCATGGAGCGGTCGCCCACGCGGCTTTCCAGCTCTTCAAGCGTGCTGTCCGCCACGATCTTGCCGCGCGAGATAATGATAATATGATCGCAGACCTCGCTGATCTCGGCTAAGATATGGCTGGAGAGAATGACCGTCTTGCTCTGTCCCAGCTTGCGGATCAGCTCGCGGATCTCAATGATCTGCTGCGGATCAAGGCCGACCGTAGGCTCGTCCAGAATGATCACGTCGGGGTTGCCAAGCATGGCCTGCGCAATGCCCACGCGCTGCTTATACCCCTTGGAAAGCCCTGAGATCAGTCTGTTTTTCATGTGCGTAATGCCTGTTTGCTCCATGACCTCGTTTACCTGCTTTTCAGCACGTGCAGCCTTGACACCCTTGGCCTCTGCCACAAAGTGCAGGTATTCAAGCGCGGTCATATCCGCATAGAGCGGAGGGATCTCGGGCAGATATCCGATCTGCTTTTTTGCCTCGATCGGATCGTTACAAACGTCGTAGCCGTTGATCAGCACCGTTCCCGAGGTGGCGGCAAGACAGCCTGCTATGATATTCATGGTTGTGGATTTACCGGCACCGTTTGGCCCTAAAAATCCGTAGATGCGGCCGTTACGGATCTTGAAGCTGACGTCGTCAACCGCCGTATTGGCCCCGTATTTTTTGGTAAGATTTTTTACCTCGATCAAAATCTGATCCTCCCGTATTTGGATTTTCATACATAGTACTATTATATCATAATTTTGTCGTGTGTCAAGAAAATGATGTGAAATTGAATAATTATTGAATACTTGTTCACAAACAGGAAAAATATGGACAAATTTGCCACAAATCCATGTGAATACCGCACGAAATTAAGGAAAAATCGACATTTCGCACATTGACATATCGCAGGGATTGTGATATAATTTAAGATGGATTAAAAGAAAATTCACACATGTGTTGAAAAATATGGGGAGGAATTTGCCGATGAGTGAGAAATACGGTGAGTTGGAGCAGTATCTGTTCCATCAGGGTACGTCGGGACAGGCATACAACTATCTCGGTGCGCACCGTTTGGGTAACGAATATTACTTCCGCGTTTGGGCTCCCAATGCAGACATGGTGTGGGTATACGGAGATTTCAACGGCTGGACGGATACCTGCCCGATGGAGAGGATCACGCAAGGAGGCATATGGGAAGCGCATCTGCCTGCTGATCGCATTGGCGTGGGTGATGCGTATAAATTCAGCATTGCGTCGGGCAACAGACGCATCTGGAAGGCGGATCCTTACGCAAGGTATGCCGAAGTCGCGCCCGGTACAAATTCCAGGATCTGGGAATCGCAGCCCTATCCTTGGCAGGATGCCGCGTGGCTGCGCCGCCGCAGGCAAATGGCTGATCGCTACTATCAGGCTCCCATGAATATATATGAAATGCATCTTGGCTCCTGGCACAGGACTGAGGACGGAAAATATCTGACCTATCGCGAAATTGCCGATAAGCTCGCGCCCTATCTGACCGAGATGGGATACACGCACGTGGAGCTGATGCCGGTCATGGAGCATCCGTTTGACGGCTCGTGGGGCTATCAGGTCTGCGGCTACTATTGCCCGACACCGCGCTACGGCACGCCCGACGATTTCCGCTACTTCGTGGATACCATGCATGCAAGCGGCATCGGTGTATTCTTAGATTGGGTGCCTGCGCATTTCCCCAAGGATGCATACGGACTTTATGAATTTGACGGCAAGCCGCTTTACGAATATCAGGGCAAGGATCGCATGGAAAACCGCGGCTGGGGTACGCGCTGCTTTGATGTAGCCAGGGAAGAGGTGCAATCCTTCCTGATCTCAAACGCCACCTATTGGACAAAGGAATTTCACGCGGACGGCCTTCGTGTGGATGCCGTGACCAGTATGCTGTATCTGGATTACGACAGAGAACCGGGACAGTGGCTGCCCAACGTGCATGGGGACAACCGCAACCTGGAGGCTATCGCGTTTTTCAAAAAGTTGAATACGCACATGCGCCGTGAGTGTCCCGGTGTTCTGATGATCGCTGAGGAGTCTACCGCGTTCCCGAACGTGACGGGGGAAGGCCGCGAAGGGCTTGGGTTCCACCTCAAATGGAACATGGGCTGGATGAACGATACGCTGTTTTATGCAGAAAAGGATCCTCTGTATCGCAGCTATCACCACGATAAGCTGACGTTTTCTTTGATGTTTGCCTTCAACGAGCATTTTGTGCTGCCCATCTCGCACGACGAGGTGGTACACGGCAAAAAGTCGTTTATTGACAAAATGCCGGGTGACTATTGGAAAAAATTTGCGGGTGCAAGACTGTTCGCGGCATATCAGATGCTGCATCCCGGCAAAAAGCTCAGCTTTATGGGGAATGAGATCGGACAGTTCCGCGAGTGGGATTATAACGGGGAGATCGAATGGTTCCTCCTGGACGAATACGCCACCCACCGCAAGCATAAGGACTTTATCAAGGCACTCAATGCTTTTTACCTTGCCGAGCCGGCGCTTTGGCAGGTGGACGATTCGTTTGACGGATTCAAGTGGATCGATGCCGATGATAAATCGCGCAGCATCACCAGCTTCCGCCGCATCGATAAGAACGGCAGGGAACTGATTGCGGTGCTGAACTATACCCCCGTCGCCTACGAGGATTTCCTTTTGGAGGTTCCTGCAGACGGCACCTACTGTGAGGTTTTCAACACCGATGAGACCGCCTTTGGCGGCAGCGGTGTGACCAATACGGGCGTGCAGTTCCGCTCCGAAAGCATGGGTGGCAAGCATGCCGTACGATTGCGCATTCCGCCGCTTGGCGTTTGCGTGCTGCGCTGTGTGCGCAAAAAGCCGACTCGCAAGCCGAGCCGTGCATGATCCCGTTTTTTTCGGCTAAGCCGTAAAAATTATCTATATTTACTCGGGAGTCCGAGAACAATCATAATACGAAGGAGTGGTTTTTATGTTCAAGAAAAAAGAATGTGTCGCAATGCTGTTGGCCGGCGGCCAGGGCTCTCGCCTTTACGCGCTGACCACCAAAACAGCCAAACCCGCAGTTCCCTTCGGCGGTAAGTACCGCATCATCGATTTCCCCCTTTCCAACTGTGTCAACTCGGGTATCGATACGGTTGGTGTTCTGACGCAGTATCAGCCGCTGGTGCTCAACGAGTACATCGGCAACGGTCTGCCCTGGGATCTGGACCGCGCATGGGGCGGCGTAAAGATCCTGCCTCCCTATCAGGGGCAAAAGCGTGCCGACTGGTATAAGGGTACGGCGAACGCGATCTACCAGAATATGGAGTTCGTCAACCGCTACGATGCGGAGTACGTGCTGATCCTCTCGGGTGACCACATCTACAAGATGGACTACGCCAAGATGCTCGCATATCACAAGCAGAAGGGCGCGGATTGTACCATTGCCGTTCTGGCAGTTCCCATGGAGGAGGCCAGCCGCTTTGGTATTATGAGTACTAATGAGGACGGCTCGATCTACAAGTTCTCTGAAAAGCCCAAGAATCCCGATTCCAATCTGGCAAGCATGGGCATTTACATATTCAATCGCAAAAAGCTGGATGATTATCTGACGGCCGATGAAAATACCCCCGGCTCGTCCAACGACTTCGGTAAGAACATCATCCCCAATATGCTGGCAGCAGGGGAAAAGATGTTTGCATATCCCTTCGAGGGCTATTGGAAGGACGTCGGAACCATCTCCTCCTTGTGGGAGGCCAATATGGATCTGCTGGGCGAAAATCCCGAGCTGAATCTGGGCGATGAATCCTGGCGCATCTACGCGCGTCACCATGCACTCGCACCCCAGTTCGTGGGCAAAGAGGCCGTGATCGAAAACAGCAACATTACCGAGGGCTGTGAGATCTACGGAACGGTACGCAACTGCGTGGTCGGTACGGGCGTCAAGATCGAAAAGGGCGCTGTGGTGACCGATAGCGTGCTGATGGGCGACTGCGTGATCGGCGAGGGAGCCGTTGTGACCTATGCCATCGTGGATACGGGCGTGACCGTCGGTAAGGGCGCTGTGATTGGTGAGGATAAGGCAACGGCCAAGGGAATTGCCGTGATCGGTGAGGATATTACCATCGAAGATGGCGCACGCGTAGAGGCCGGCGCCATGATTCCCGAAGTTTAAGAAAAGGGGGAACTGAAAAATGACTGCAGCAGGATTGATTTTTGCAAATACACACGATAAGAATATTGCCGAAATGACAAGATTGCGTACCATGGCTTCGGTACCCTTCGGCGGCAGATACCGCCTGATCGACTTCGCACTCTCCAATATGGTCAATTCGGATATTACCAAGGTGGGCGTGATCACCCACTATAACTACCAGTCGCTGCTTGACCATATCGGCAACGGCAAGGACTGGGATCTGGCCCGCCGTTCGGGCGGCATCAAGATCTTGCCCCCGTATATTACTATGTTTGATACCACCACCCCCGGCGTCAACCGTTCCAGAATGGACGCGCTCAAGGGTGCGATCAACTTCATCAACCGTTGCTCCGAGGACTATATCGTCATGTCCGACTGCGACGTTATCTGTAACATCGACCTCAAGGCTGTTGTGGCGGCGCACGAGGCAAGCGGTGCAGATCTGACCTTCGTGACCACCGTGATGGATGCAGGCTCCTTGTACGTGCAGGGAACCGTTCCGGTCGTTCAGGTGGACGAGAGCGGCCGCGTGACCGATTTTGCCGAAATGCATCCCACCGAGGGGCAGGTTACCATCAGCACCAATATCATGGTGGCAACGCGCACCTATCTGCAAAGCGTGGTACAGGAGGCTGCTTCTCACGGCTATACCAGCTTCTTTAAGGACATTATTGCAAAGTCCCTGGAAAGCGCAAATTATCGCGCATACGCGTATGACGGCGTATTTTGCAAGATCGGCTCTATGGAGGGCTACTTTGCATGCTCCATGGCGCTGCTTGACGAAAATGCCAGACGCGGTATCTGGGGCGTTTCCGGCAGACCGATCCTGACCAAGGTTCGTAACTCCGCGCCCACCAAGTATTGCGGAGATGCCAAGATCACAAACTCTGTCGTAGCAGACGGCTGCGTGATCGAGGGTACGGTTGAAAACTCGATTCTGTTCCGCGGTGTTAAGGTAGGCAAGGGAACCGTAGTCAAGAACTCCATTCTCATGCAGGATACATATACCGGCGAGAACGTATTGCTCAACTGCGTCATTACCGACAAGAACGTCATGATCAAGGACGGAAGAACGCTTTCCGGCTGTGAGACCATGCCCTTCTATATCGGTAAGAATGGCGCGATTTGATCCCGTGGAGGCTTTGTGATGAAAAAGATTTTATTTGTTGGAGCGGAGGCCATGCCCTTTGCCGCAACGGGCGGCCTTGGTGACGTGCTGGGCTCGTTGCCCGCAGCCATCCGCAAAAAGGGCGGCAAAAACGTGGACGTGCGCGTGGTGCTTCCTTTGTACGGTGCGATGGGCAAGACCTGGAGAGATCAGCTCGAGCAGGTGGCCGAGTTCCGCATCAACCTCGCTTGGCGTAATCAGTCTTGCGGTGTCAAGTCGCTTGTCAAGGACGGCGTGACCTTCTACTTCATCGATAACGACTATTATTTCAACCGTCCCTCGCTGTACGGCAATTTTGACGACGGCGAGAGATATGCGTATTTCTGCAAGGCCGTGCTTGAAATGATGCCGCAGATCGATTGGTATCCCGATGTGCTGCACGCACACGACTGGCAGGCTGCCTTGTCGGTGGTCTACCTCAATACCAGATATCGCAATCTGCCCGACTACGAGCACATGAAGAGCGTGTTTACCATCCATAATATTGAGTACCAGGGAAAGTACGACATGTCGATTCTGGGCGACGTCTTTGAGCTTGGCGTGGAGCACACCTCGCTGATGCGCTACGACGATTGCCTGAATCTGATGAAGGCTGCCATCGTGTGTGCCGATACGGTCACTACGGTCAGCCCCAGATATGCCGAGGAGATCAAGACTCCAGAGTACGCGCACAGACTCAATTATGTGCTGGAGCAGAACAGCTACAAGCTGATGGGCATTCTCAACGGCATCGATTACGATTATTATAACCCCGCAAAGGATACGGGACTTGTTTCCACCTTTGACGCGCGCCGCCTGTCGGGCAAGGCAAAGGACAAGGAGGCTATGCAGGCAGAGGCAGGATTGCCGCTGCGTGCCGACGTTCCCGTGCTTGCCGTGATCTCCCGTCTGGCTGCCCACAAGGGACTTGATCTGATCAGCGAGATCGCTGACAAACTGGTGGCCGAAAACGATATCCAGCTGATCGTGCTTGGTAAGGGCGAGGAAAGATTCGAGCGTTTCTTTGCCGATCTGGCTGCCCGTTATCCCGATAAGGTTGCGGCACTGCTGACCTATGACCGCGATCTTGCAAAGCGTATTTACGCAGCAACCGATATTTTCCTGATGCCCTCCAAGAGCGAGCCGTGCGGGCTTTCGCAGATGATCGCTTCCCGTTACGGCGCTGTTCCCGTGGTGCGTGAGACCGGTGGTCTTTACGACTCGATCAAGCCCTACTGGGAAAAGGACGGCGAGATGCTGGGCAACGGCTTTACCTTTGCAGGCTACAGCGGTGCCGAGCTGCATGAGCGTACCTGCGCAGCCATTGCTTTGTATCGCGACAGCGCAAAGTGGAAAAAGCTGGTGGCTAAGGTCATGCGCACCGATTTTTCCTGGGGCGCATCTGCCGGCAAGTATCTGGAAATGTACGGAGAGCTGTGATTCTCTGTTCCAAAACCTACGATTTATACCCTAAGAAAGGATTCTTCTACCAATGATAGACTACAGACCCTCAGCGGCTAAGATCAGAGATGATCTGACCATCAAGCTTTCCCGCTATTTCGGTTGCACTCCCGCTGAAGCAACCACCGAACAAATGTATAAGGCAACCGCCATGACAGTCAGAGATATTCTGACCGAAAAGAGAGGCGAATTCAAAAAGCAGGTAAACAGACAGGGCTCGAAGCGCGTGTACTATATGTGCATGGAATTTCTGCTTGGCAGATCGCTCAAGACCAATCTGCATAACCTGGGACTTGACAAGGAATACGGCAAGGCGCTTGGCGAGCTTGGCTTTGCTTTGGACGACCTTTATTCCTGTGAGCCGGATGCCGGACTTGGCAACGGCGGTCTTGGAAGACTTGCCGCGTGCTTTATGGACTCTCTTTCCTCGCTGGATTATCCCGCAACCGGTTTTTCGATCTGCTATGAATACGGCTTGTTCAAGCAGATGATCGTGGACGGTATCCAGGTGGAATTGCCCGACGTTTGGCTGCCCGGCGGTGAGGTATGGCTTGTCCCCAGAACCGACAGAACCTTCCACGTGCGCTTTGGCGGTCACGTCAGAGAGCTTTGGAAGGAAGGCCGCATGGAGGTCGTTTACGAAAATGCTGAGGAGGTTGAGGCTGTACCCTACGACATGATGATGTCGGGTGCGGACAGCTCCGCCGTCAGCCAGCTCAGACTCTGGCGCGCACGTGATGTCAAGAATTTCAACATGGGACTGTTCACCCAAGGACAGTACGCAAGAGCCATGCAGGAAAACACGCAGGCAGAGACCATTTCCAAGGTGCTGTATCCTTCGGATAACCACACCGAGGGTAAGCTGCTCCGCCTGACGCAGCAATATTTTTTGGTGTCTGCGTCCTGCCAGAGCATTATCCGTGACCATATGGCAGTATACGGCACGCTTGCCAACCTGCCCGATAAGGTTGCCATTCATATCAACGATACCCATCCCGCACTCTGTATTCCCGAGCTGATGCGTATTCTGATAGACGAGTACTTCTATCCTTGGGATATGGCGTGGGATATGGTCAAGAAGATCTGCTCTTATACCAACCACACAGTCATGCCCGAGGCGCTGGAAACCTGGAACGAGGATCTGTTCCGTCTCAAGCTGCCCAGAATTTATGCGATCATCAAGGAGATCAGCGAGCGCTTCTGCCGCGAGGCATGGGACGTATTCCCGGGCAACTGGCAGCGCATTTCCAAGATGAGCATCGTGGGCTACGGACAGGTCAGAATGGCCAATCTTTGCGTGATCGGCAGCCATAGCATCAACGGTGTATCCAAGCTGCACTCGAAGATTCTGACAGAGTCGGTATTCAAGGATTTCTACAAGATGTATCCCGAAAGATTCCTGAACGTGACCAACGGCATTGCACACCGCCGCTGGCTGTGCTATTCCAACCCGCAGCTTGCAGGGTTGTTGGATGAGTGCATCGGTACGGGCTACCGTCACAATCCCGAGGAGCTGGCGGAATTTGCCAAGTTTGCGGATGACGCAGCAGTGGTGCAGCGTGTGCGTGATATCAAGCATGCCAATAAGGTCGCATTTGCGCAGCACCTGTACCGTAAGACCGGTCAGAAGCTGGATACGCACAGCATTTACGACGTACAGATCAAGAGACTGCACGAGTATAAGCGTCAGCTGCTCAACGCACTCAACATCATCGGCCTTTATCTGGATCTGCGTGAGAATCCCGATCTGGATATGACGCCTCAGACCTATATCTTTGGCGCGAAGGCTGCTCCGGGATATCAGATGGCAAAGCGCATCATCCAGCTGCTTTGCATGATCAGCAAGGATATTGATAAGAATCCCAAGATCAAGCAGAAGCTCAATGTGGTGTTCCTTGAGAACTATGATGTCAGCACGGCCGAGATCCTGATCCCCTCGGCAGATATCAGTGAGCAGATCTCGCTGGCAGGTAAGGAAGCCAGCGGCACAGGCTGCATGAAGCTGATGATCAACGGTGCTTTGACCATTGGTACGCTGGACGGTGCCAATATCGAGATGCTGGGCGCTGTGGGCGAGGAGAATATGTATATCTTCGGCCTGACAGCAGCTGAGGTTGAGCAGCTGTGGCTGCGCGGCTACCGCTCTGCAGAGTTCTATGCCAATAACAAGCGTCTGGAGCGCATCATCAATTTCCTGTCCGTCGGCTTTGCGGGTGAATCCTTTGCGGATATCGCAACCTATCTGCTCTCGGGCCAGGGCATTGCCGATCCCTTCATGTGTCTGGCAGACTTTGAGTCCTACCGCCTGACGCATCAGCAGGCAGTGCGCGATTATGCGAACCGCACCGAGTGGTCCAGACGTTCGTTGCTCAATACCGCAGCCTGCGGCTATTTCGCAGCAGACCGCTCGATCCGTGAATATGCCGAGAAGATCTGGCATATCGAGCCCTTGAAGTAATCCTATTTTGTCAAACGCGGGGCTGTCGCCCAAAAACGACAGCCCCGATGAAGTTTTTTGGAGGCAATTATGCAATCAAACGGTGTCAGAATTCATAAATATTGCAATGGCGAGGACGTTACGCGCAAAAGTGCTTTTGCGTATGGGGACGTCCTTGAAGTGTTTGTGGAGGTACCGCATGCGCTGGGCGCGCAGGGCGTTGTACTCAGAGGAAATCGCGATGGCTGCGGGGATGCTGACTTCCCCATGGTCGTATACACGCAAAACGACACCGATACCGTATACAGCTGTCAGCTGGATACCAAAAAGCTGTGCTGCCGGGGGCAGAGCGGCCTTTATTATTATGAATTCTTGTTCTTAAAGGGCTTTGACACCATGTTTACCGAGAGCATCAACAACGTGGACTTTTTTCTGTCGCGCAGCTCGGGAGCAAGATTCCGCCTTTTGATTTTTGAAAATACCTATCACACCCCGACTTGGTTTGGAAAGGGCGTGATGTATCATATATTCGTGGACCGCTTTTGCCGCGGTCAAGGGCCGGTTGGCACGCGTGACGATGCGAAGATCGATCCCGATTGGGAAAACGGTGTTCCGCAATATGCGCCCTATCCCGGTGCGCCCGTATCCAATAACGTCTTTTTTGGCGGCAACCTCTGGGGTGTGGCCGAAAAGCTGGATTATCTTGCGTCATTGGGTGTCAGCGTGATCTATCTGAGCCCCGTGTTCAAGGCGTATTCCAATCATAAGTACGATACGGGTGATTATGAGCAGATCGATCCCGCGTTTGGCGGTGAGGCCGCTTTTACGCACCTCTTGGCAAAGGCGAGAGAAAAGGGAATGCGCATCATTCTTGACGGTGTGTTCAATCATACGGGGGATGACAGCCGCTATTTCAACCGCTACGGAAAATATGAGGAGCAGGGGGCATATCAGTCACCCGATTCCCGGTATGCAGGATGGTATGATTTCAAATCCTATCCCGATCAGTATGAGTGCTGGTGGGGCATTCCCATTTTGCCAAGACTCAATCATTCCAATGAAGTTTGCCGTAAATATTTCACAGGCAAGCAGGGAATTGCACGCAAATACGTGAAAATGGGCATTGGTGGCTGGAGACTTGACGTGGCAGACGAGCTTTCGGACGAGTTTCTGGATGAATTCCGCGAGGCGGTCAAGGAGGAAAGCAAGGGTGAGTGCGTGGTCATCGGTGAGGTGTGGGAAAACGCTGCCGATAAGATCGCGTATTCCAAGCGCCGCAGATATCTTTCGGGTAAGCAGCTGGACAGTGTGATGAATTATCCCGTGCGCAACGGCATATTGGATTTTGTCCGATACCGTGATGCCGAGGGGCTTTACCACGTGCTGACCGAGCTGTATTCCTCCTATCCCGAAGAGGTATGCCATTCGCTGATGAATCTGGTGGGGACGCACGATACCGAGCGCATCCTGACCATGGCGGGCAGCACCGAGGAGGATCTGGATAAGACCAACGAGCAGCTTGCCGCGTATCGCCTGAGTCCCGAAAAAAGAGCAAAGGCGATAGGGCTTGTCAAGATTGCAGCTGCGCTGCAATATACCGTGTTTGGCATTCCTTCGCTGTATTACGGCGACGAGCTGGGGCTGGAGGGTGCGCACGATCCCTTCTGCCGTATGCCCATGCCGTGGCATGAGATGGGTGATCCCGTCCGCGCGGATCTTCTGGCCTTTTATCAGAAGCTGGGGCAGCTGCGCGCGCAGCATCCTGCGCTGGATGGCGGTGCATTTGAAGCCTTGTATCATGATGAATCCTGTATTGCGTTTGCAAGACGGGCAGGGGATAGGGAGATCGTGGTGGCGGCCAGCCGTCACGAGAAACCGATCACGCTGCCGATAAGCGGCAGGTTTGCAGATCTGCTTTGCGGCACACAGAGCAGCGGTAATATCTGCATAGAGCCGGACAGTGTGCTGATCTTGGAGCGGATCGGAGGGCAGAGCATATGACCTTTGTGCGAGCACAACGATATTTGCAGGAGGCCGAAAAGGCCGCGACGCAAGAGCAGTTTTTCTCGCTGTGCATGCAACTGGGACGCATTCATACGGGGATCCGTAAGATCTGCGTGTGCGATAACGTCAGCGGCTCATGCCGTGCAGCATATATAGAGAGCATTTTGCTCGCAGCGGGTTACCGCGTGGGCAGAATGACAAAACAAGCGACAGACGGCTTGCGCAGCCGCATACGTCTTGACGGTGAGATGATCTCGCACAAGCTGGTGTGTGAGCTGACCGAGCAGATTATGCAGGGCATCCACAGGCTTGGTAAGGAGAGGGGAGAGAGTGAGATCCCCACCTTTGACAGCGAGCAAAAGCTGTGCGCCCTTGCGCTGATGGCGTTTTGCTGTCATGGCTGTGACGTGATCATTTTTGAAGCATCATGGGAGCATGCAAGCGATCCCATGCAAGCAGCCGCACCCTACACGTTGGTCATGCCGTGCGGCTTTGGCACCAAGGATACGGCTCAGGCCAAAAAGCAAGCAGTCCAAGCCTGTCAGGCCATTCATCGCGGAACGCGCGAGGTGATCACGGGCTTTACGGGCGGCGAGGTGTATAATCTGCTGTCTCAGGCCTGCGCGGCAGCGGGCAGCCGATTGACTGTGCCTGCCAAGAGCGAGGCTGCGGTGAGTGAAAGCTCATTGGCGCGTACGGTGTTTACCTATCGAGGCAAAGGACCGTATCTGCTGCATTCCTCGTATAGCGTGCAGTTTGAGGCGGCACTGGCGGCCATTGAGGCTTGTTATGCGCTGCGCCGTGACGGTGTGCGTTTGCCCGGGGCAGCCATTGCAGCGGGCTTGCAAAAGGCTGAGGTGTCCCTGTGCTTTGACGTGCTGACTGTGCGTCCCGGTGTGATCGTCAGCATGGCAAGCTCAACCGAGGATGTGCGCGCGCTGCTTTGTGCGCTGCACGAAAAGCAGAACAGCTTTGGCGGCCGCGTGGTGCTGTGCGTGCAAGAGGCGCATGAAAAGCTGTTTGCAGCGTTTGATAAGGAGTTTGGCGCAGAGAGCGGCTTTGCCGTGCAGGAGGTGCTGTGGGTTGGCGAGATGGGCAAATTGCCCACGCAGTACGAAAGCCTTTCCGTCAAGCAATGTGCCACCGTCAAAAAGGCGGCAAGACAGATGCTTTGCTATACCGATTCGGATACCACGGTGCTGTGTATCGGTGATGCTGCTTTTGCGTACGGCATCAAGCAAGCACTCAACGACGCACTGATCGGACTGAGCTGAAATTCGGAAATCAAGGATAAAAAAGAGCAGGGGCTGCGTTTTTGCAGCCCCTGTTGCGTGATTCGGTTTTTTTCTGTTTTTACAGATACTTATGCAAGAACTCGTTCAGACTTGCCGCAATGGTGGCGTCGTCGACCATCTTTTTCATGAAGTAGATGCGGCCCTCGGGGTCGGGGATGGCGCGAGTGGCGTCGGGTGTGCCTGTGCCGGCGTCGTAGAATTCCAGGCGGCAGGGCTCCAGCAGGGAATAGAACTCGCCCTCGCCAAGCACGGCAAACTGCACGGCGGTCAGGTCGTAGCTGCTGTTCCAGCATCTGCCATCGGTCCACAGTCTGTAGGACTCATAGAGCGGGTTTTCGGGCTGCGGCTTGTCTGCGTCAAAGCCCGTAATGATCTGCCAGCCGATGTGGAAATCGGAGAGGTACATGGCGGTCGGCCAGTTGGTAAATACGTTCTCGGCAGCCTTGTAGTCATTGAGAACGTTGCATTCTCTTCCTTCGGGCAGAATGGCAGCCATGGAAACCAGCGCGTTGACCTTAGCCTTGATCAGCTCTTTGCCGGAAAGGGGAGAGAACTCGTCGGGCGCGGAATCAAGCAGCGCGGAGAGCGTATTGAGCATACCGATCACGATGATCACCACACCGTCGTCGGGCGCATTGGCAAGCGTTCTGCGGTAGAATTCTACCGAGGGAGCTACGTGAAGTGTGCCGCTTGCATACTTTTCGGAGAAGCGCTGTGCAATCTCATCGGTATATTTGTGGCAGCTTTCGTCATCCATAAAGCCGGGCTGATCCCACTGGCCGAGATTCTCGACAGGGTAGCCGCAGTAGCGGGCAACAGCATCGATCGCACCCATGCCGGGGCGGTTGGAAGTGCAGTTGCAAATGCCAAGAATGTCAAAGCCATATTGCTTTGCGTAATCGATCAGCGTAACAAGCGCGCCGACGTCGTCGCAGTCGGGCCCCATATCGGTGTCCAAAATGACAGCTTTCTTTGTGATAGCCAAGGGCTGGAATGCAGAGTTCATAAGTAGCCTCCCAAGTCAAAATTATTATTTTCATTATACAGTATTTTACTGCATTTGTCAAGTTGCAAGTGCATAAAAGGAGGCTTGCTTTTTTTGCTGACGTATGCTATAATGAATGCGGAAGGAATGTATCTGTTAATCGGATGCAAATGATCACTGTAGAAAGGTAAGTCGTATGTGGGGATATGTAGTCATACTGATCGGTATTGTGTTTTTCCTGATTGACGCGTATTTGGTATATGTTTCTTTCGGCTTTCGGAAAAGCACGTGCAGGACGTGCAAAGGGTATCTTGACAACGTAACGCGGCACAAAGATCACTATGCCGGAGGAAAAGCGGGCAGGTTCTATAAATCTTATTTGGATTATGTGTACGTTTACCGTGTGAACGGGCAGGAATATCGCATTTCGGGTGGTGTTCCCGGCGCAAAGGAAAATCTCCCTTCATCGGTTGATATTGTTTATCAGCAAAAGAATCCCAAGCTTGCATATATCAAAAAGCTTACGTTTCCCATGCAGCCGATCGTGGCGCTGCTTTTGCTTCCTTTGTGGATCCTGCTTGTGATTCTGGGTATCGTTTTGTTATGAAAAGCGCAGCCGATGGGGAGATACTCCAAGCGGAGTATCTCCCCAGTTCTATTCGCCTGTGGCGAGTGATATTGCCTTTGGCAGTGTTATTCGCCTTTGGCGAGTGGTATTTGCTTCGCAAGTTTTCATGGCGAATAGAATATCACTGAAGCC
>JAZUSJ010000068.1:0-4889 GCA_045606685.1 Eubacteriales bacterium | reverse complement strand
TCCCCCGTTGGGCCTTCGCTGTATCCGTGGGAATCCGTTTATCTACGAATCAGATGGATTCTCGGGGTATGTAATTTAATTAGTTGGTTGCCTTTACGAGAGTCTTACCATCGTCAGACAGCTTCCAAGAAGCCTCGGAATTGTCGTACTTCTTGAACTTGTAAGTCCAGTCAATCGCAGAAACTGTATCAGCAGCAGCCTTTGCTACATCATCATTAGCCTCAACATCGTCAGCAGCAGCATAGCCACTCTCACCCTTGGCAATAGTTACAGTAACAGTACCAACCTTGTAAGAAGCACTGATAGTGCCGTCCGCAGCGATAGAAACCTTAATATCGGTTACATCGTCGCCAGAAGCAGTGTGAGCAAGCTCAGCAGCATACTTAAGGTCGTTTACAAAGCTTACATCAGAAGCGATGTTTGCCTTATCGATAAAGGTCGCGAAGGTGGGAATAGCCACAGCGGCCAGGATCGCCATGATCGCGATCACTACGATGAGTTCTACGAGCGAAAAGCCCTTGTTGTTTTTCATTTTTGAAAATCTCCTTTTAAAATAAAATTGTTGTTTTTTCACGGTGACATAACGGGAGTTATGTTGCATAAGCATCCCATTCTGCCCGTGAGTACGCCTTATTGTATCATCCGAATTTATAAAATGCAATAGGCTTTGCACAAAATGCACTTTTTATTACATGAAAAGACAATAATAGAGCACGACAAAACAACCTTTCGGAGCAGCTTTTATTGCAGCTGCAACTAAAGGCTTTTTGCCGTGCCTTTTTTTATTTGTATTACAATGCTTTTTATATATGACACGAATACCGGATACAAACATTGCAACATAACTCCCGTTATGTGACAGACTCCGATGCGCAGGCATCGGTTTTTTTGTTGCACTTTTGTTTTCCGTTATAGGATCAGGTTCATTTTTTGCATCTTTTTCAGGTGCTCTGTGCCTGTTGTGATGATATAGATGCGTGTGGTGTCGATGCTTGCGTGCCCCAAAATGTCCGCAAGCTTGGCGATATCCTTTTCCATATTATAAAAGATGCGCGCGAACAGATGCCGCAGATTATGCGGAAACACCTTGCTTGGCAACACGTCAGCTTGCTTACACAGGGATTTCATCTGCCGCCATACGTGATTTCGGCTGACAGGCTTACCGTTGCCTGTGACAAAAATGCTCCCTGTATGGATTTTTTGCGTTTTGGCATACCGCGAGAGCTTTTTTCTGAGTGCCGATACGATCAGAATGCGTCGGTTTTTGCCCTTACAGTTCACGGTCGCCTCTCCCCTTTGCACTGCCTCAACAGTAATATACTGCAGCTCGCTGACGCGGATCCCCGTTCCGCAGATGGTTTGGATGATCAGGCTCAACCGCTCGTTTTTTCGCTGATTTGCCGCTGTAATCAGTCTGTAGTATTCATCGCGCGTCAGCTCCCTTTTCTCCTCACAAAAGATCTGCCTTTGCATAACAAATCGCTTTATGACAAGCTCCCCTGCACCGCAAAAACGCAAAAACGCATTGAGTGCCGCAAGCATCGAATTCGCACTTGCAACCGCATAATGCTTGCCAAGGTAGGCTTTGTAATCCATGACTGCTTGCTTGTCGATCTCACGATCCCCCACAAACGCGTAAAACGCACGCACGTCACGCGTATATTTTTCCACGGTCGCTGCGCTCTTTTCATTTTGCTCAAGATATGCCGCAAAAGCCCGTATCTGCCCTTGATCCAATATCATTCGTTCCATTTTGTCTTCTCCTTTTTCCGATTTTTACTTATATTTTACCAAAAATCCGAAAACAATTCACGCAATTACGCATGATATACCGAAGGCAGAGGTCTGAACAGACCTCTGCCTTTGTGAAAGCATATTTTACAGCTACTTTTGCAACCCGATCGGTCGCCCCTCTTTTATTCATGAATCGTAGGGGCGTGCATTGCACATCCAGCCCGGATTCAATACGTGCGGGAAGATAATATCTTCCCCTACGAAATCTGTATATACAAACAGCAAATAAAATATTTCCAAGCTCTTGATTTTTCGCGCAAAGTCAGCACAGACGCCGGATTTGAGATTTCTCAAACGCTATCCATATAAAACGAGTCGATTACAGACTCGTTTTTTTTCACTTATCCGATATAAGAAACGCGCTTTCCCCTTGCATAGTTCAGCATTCTATGATATAATCGAACTATCAAGAATAAAGGATGCGTTTCTATGTATTACAAACACGACCTTGGATACATCTATCCCGAAAGATGCGACGAGCATATGATCGAGGTCAAGGCGCTGCGGCAGATCGATTTTACACCCGACTACCCTTACCTGCAAAAAAGCTTTGCCTTCAAGTGTCTGCGCTCGCTCTATTGGCTGGGGCTGCAGACGGTGGGATTTTTGCTTGTCAGGATCACGCACGGGCTGCGCATTTACGGCCGCGAGAATCTCAAGCCCTACAAGGAGCAGCTCAAGGGCGGTGCGATCACGATTGCCAACCACGTATTTTACTTTGATCTGATATGCGTGCTGGCGGCCATTCGTCCGCATCTTGTCTACTTCCCTGCATGGAAAACCAATCTCAACGGCTCAAACCGCCTATGGATCCGCATGTCGGGCGGTATTCCCATTCCCGATGGCAATATCCGCTCCATGATCTCCTTCAAAAAGGCCATGGAGGAGGTGCTGGAGAGCAAGCGTTGGATGCACTTTTATCCCGAGGGATCGATGTGGATGTTTTATCCCGATATCCGTCCGTTCAAGCCGGCGGTGTTCAAATATGCGGTCAAGTATGACAGGCCCATCATTCCCATCTCCATGTCCTTCCGTCCGCGTCGCGGGATCACCAAGCTCTTTACCAAAAAGCCACAGGTCGATCTGCACGTGGGAGAGCCGCTCTTTGCGGATCAATCGCTCTCCCCTGCCGAGGCGGCAAAAAAGCTGCAACGTGATGCTTACCACGTCATGCAGGTCATGAACAGCATTTTGCCGGGAGATCCTACGTACAACACCGACCAAAACCCTGACCATTATCAGAAAACAATGTGAATTATGAAAGATATAATCTATGACGTAGCCGTGATCGGTGCAGGCCCTGCAGGTGCGACCTTTGCCAAGGAGCTGGCCGCACGCAAGCCCGAGATGCGCATTTTACTGATCGACGGCCAAAGTGAACAAAACGCCAAGCCCTGCGGCGGTCTTCTCTCGCCCGACGCGCAAAAGGTGCTGGCTGAATTTGAGCTGACGCTGCCCAATGCCGTGCTTGCCGATCCGCAGATCTTTTCGGTGCATACCATCGATCTTGGTGCAAATGTCACGCGGCTTTATCAGCGCCATTACCTGAACATGGATAGGCTTGCCTTTGACGGCTGGCTGCTCTCGCTTTTGCCCGGAAGCGTACACATCATGCCCGGCAGATGCACCCGTATCGAGCGCGATACGCAGGGTTTTTCTCTTGGTGTACAAACAGATGGCGAGATACAGCAATACCGCGCGCTTGCCCTGGTGGGTGCGGACGGGGCTTCCTCTATCGTGCGTCGACAATTTTTCACGCATCAGCCCTACAAATACGTGTCTATCCAGCAATGGTTTGCGGGCAGCGATCCGTGCATTCCCGCCTATGCCTGCATTTTTGACAAGACTACAAGCGACTCCTGCTCATGGCTGATCCGCAAGGACAACTGCACCATTTTTGGCGGTGCTTTTGCCAGATCAGGCAGCAGAGAGGCCTTTGAAGCACAAAAAAAGCGGCTGGAGCAGCACCTTGGCGTGCAATTCGGACAGCCGATCAAAACTGAAGCCTGCCAGGTATGCTCTCCGCGCAAAATGCGCGATTTCGTCACGGGCAAGCAAGGTGTTTACCTTGTCGGAGAGGCGGCGGGCTTTATCAGCGCAAGCTCCTTTGAGGGCATCAGCTCGGCTATGCTGTCGGGGCGCATGCTTGCAGAGGCCTTTGCCGAGCATGCACCTGCGCGCGTTGCCCGTGCGTACCGCTCGTCCTCGCGCAGGCTGCGCTTCAAGCTTTATTGCAAGACCTTCAAAAGGCGCGTGCTTTGCTCCCCTGCCTTGCGCCTTTTGATCATGAAAAGCGGCGTGCAAAGCGTAAAAGTTTACAAAAGGAGATAAATTATGATCATTGAAACAGGTGTAACAAAGCTGCGCGATCCTTACATCGTGGTTGCAGACGGCGTTTATTATGCGTACGGCACGGGCTGGCAGTGCTACGTCAACAAAAGCGGCCGACCTGACGGTGAGTGGGTAAGATCCTGTGTGCAGCCCACCGTGGTCGTACCCGAGGATTTTGTAAAGCAGAACTGGGCGCCCGAGGTACACGTGGTAAACGGCAAATACTATATGTTCACCACCTATTTCTCGTCCAAGACGCAGCACCGCGGCTGCAGCGTATTCTGCTCGGAGCATCCCGAAGGGCCTTTCGTGCAGATCTCGGACGGTCATTTTACCCCTGACGATTGGGATTGCATTGACGCAACGCTTTACATAGACCAAAACGGTCAGCCCTGGAGCATTTTCGTACACGAATGGACCTGCCGTCCCGATCACGTGGGGCTGATGTCTGTAGCCAAAATGTCGGACGATCTGACGCACCTTGTCAGCGAGCCTGTGGATCTGTTCCGCGCGGACGATGCGCCCTGGGCATCTGCAGGCGTGACCGACGGCTGCTTTTTGTGGCGCACCAAGGGCGGCAAGCTGCTCATGATCTGGTCGAATTTTGCCTCCGACGGCTACTGTGTCGGCATCGCCGAGAGCGAGGACGGGCGTCCCGACGGCAAATGGATACAGCGAGAAAAGCGTCTTTTTGGCAAGACCGATGCAGGCTATGCATACGACGGCGGTCAAAGTCGGAGGCCAAGCGGGCTTAGGAAGACAAA
>JAZUSJ010000067.1:0-3753 GCA_045606685.1 Eubacteriales bacterium | reverse complement strand
ATAGGAGAATCAACATGAAAAAAATCACTTTGATCGCAGCCCTGCTGCTTTGCTTTACACTTGCATTTACCGCATGCGCGTCTTCCTACCGCTCCGACATAGCGGTAAACGATCTGACAAGCGCTGTGCTGAACGCTGTTTCCACCGCAGGCGGCTTTACCGCAGCCGACTCGGATTACGTTGACTTAGAATTTACAAAGCCCGATGTGATCAGCGCAAACGTGGATCAATGGAGCATCTGCGCATCCACCTCCTCATCCACGGTTGATGAATTCGGTATTTTCCGCGTCAAGGAGGGCGGCGACGTTGGTGCCGTCAAGGCCGAGGTTTCGGATTACGTGCAATCCATGCAGGTCAAGCTGGAGGTATATCTGGACATGTATGATCCTGCCGAGAAGACCAAGCTGGAAAACGCGCAGGTGTTCGTATACGGCAACTACGTGGTATTCACCATGCTCACGGAGGGTGATATGTCAGCAGCGACCGGTGCAATAAAAGCCGTTTTGGAAGAGTAATATCACTCAAAAAGAAAGTCCATAAACGGAGCTGCGAAAATAACAAAAAAAGCAGGTATTGGTTCGAAACCAACAAATACCTGCTTTTTTTGCACTGTCGCTATTTCAGTTACCACCATATTGCAAAAACACATACGTTTGATCAGCAAATGGTCTTAGGCTTTGATCCAAATCCCCACCGGAAAGAACACTAATTCCGGATACAACAAAATGACCTTCATCGGTATAGCTCCAATCCATACTGGCAATATGCGTATCATTGGATAGAATCAACAAGGTTCCGGCCTCAGGGCCAAAAACAAAAGTGAAGATCTTTGTTTTTTCATTTTTCATATACCAAGTACCGCCACGAGCAGACGTATCACCATTGTACAAAACCGCATGAAACGCAATTTGGTATGTTCCCGACACATCTTCAAATATAGCCTCATCATTTACCAGTTGTTTTTCCGCATCTCTTACAGAAGCATTCCCGTAAAAACAACCCGAAAAAACCAGACAAATACAACAAATGAATGAGACTATAAACAAATATCGAATTTTCATCAAAGTCACCGCCATCCTTTCTTCCCGTTACGTCAATAATGAATGATGTATTTAATCTTGCCACCACATATACGATCTTTTTTATTCCACTACATGCAATTAACCGGCTTACAAACAAAGGCTGCAATCCCCTGCGCTGCGATATGATCGCGCGTTCTTTGGGCGTCCTCGCGATTTGCAAAGATGCCCACGATGCTGGGGCCGCTGCCGCTCATCATGGCGATGGTCGCACCTCCGTCCAGCATAGATTGTCTGAGCGCATTTGCCACACGATGCACGGGCAACACCACGGATTCAAACACGTTATACATGCCGCGCGACATTTGCGCAAGGTCACCGCCTTGCATACCTTCCAGCAGGCGCGACAGACGTGCCTCACTTCCCTCTTTTTGCGTGGCAAAGTCACCGTATACGTCATCGAGCGCGCGGTACGCCTGCGGTGTGCTGACGCCTTCACCGCCGCGGGCTATGACGATATAGCAATCGGGCATGGGGACGCACGGCTGCATGATCTCTCCGATGCCGCGCGTGATCTGCGTGCCGCCGACCAGGCAAAAAGGCACGTCCGCGCCAAGGCTTGCGCCCAGCTTGATCAGCTCGCGTTCGCTGTATTTTTCAAAATGCAGATTGAGCGCACGCAAAACGGCTGCGCAATCGGTGCTGCCGCCTGCAAGTCCTGCTTGGGCCGGAATATGCTTTTGCACGTCGATCTCGATCTCGCACGGGACGTTGTTTGCAAAATAAGCACTTGCCGCGCGGTAGGCAAGATTGCGCGCGTCACACGGCAGCCCACCGTCACAGCGCAGCAGGATGCCTCCCTTTTTTTGCGTGTGAACCGTTACGCGCACAAGATCGCACAGATCCACCGATTGCATGATGCTGACGATCTCGTGATAACCGTCGCTGCGCTTGGCAGTGACGTCCAGATACAGATTGATTTTGGCACAGGCACGTATTTCCATAGTAATCTCCATGTTTTTTATGCTCTCATTATACCACACAAGAGCGCGTTTGGCAAGAGCGTAAAGTATGTACGGAATATAAAATTTCGAGCGCAAGGCACAAATCTTGTCCACGGCTCTTGACGCAAAGCCTAAATTGGTATATAATTTAATGTGCGGGATTTTTTGCATTCCGCAGCCAAACGTCGTCGGGCAATTCGGTTCGGCTTACGCTCGGCTATTCAGTTCAAGAATCGAGGAATCTGTATGCAGCTCCAAAAAACCAAAGGACAAAAGGTGTATATGATCGCCGCTCTGGGCGTAGCCATTGTCGGTATTCTGCTTTATGCCATTGTCAACGTAGAAGCAATCAAGAATTTTTTAGGTCGCATCTGGGTGATCTTTGCACCCGTGATCTACGGCTTCTGTCTTGCATATTTGTGTAACCCCATCATGAGGGTGTTTGACAACCACGTCTTCAAAAAAATCAAGCTTCCGGGGCTGCGGCGTGCGCTCTCTCTTACCATGACCGCGCTGGTCGTGCTTGCCGGCATTTCGGTCATCATCGGCCTGCTGGTCCCCGAGATCGTGCGCAGTATTCAACATCTGTTTACGCATTACGATGAATACCTGGAAGAGGTCATTGCCATCATCAACAACGGCATTCTGTGGCTGGAAAAGGTTGCAGGTATGGCACCCGAGGAAAATCAGCAGTACATCAGCGTTGATGAAATCAAAATCTTGGTTACGGATGTCGTCAACTCGCTCTTCGACTCCTCCAAGAGTATCCTGCAGCAGATCACAGAGCTCTTTGATGAAAATTCCACCTCTATCCTCAAAAAGCTGTTTGACAAGCTCTTCCCCTATACGGGCACGCTGATCAACAAGGTCTACGTATTCATCATTGACGCATTCTTCAGCATTCTGATCGCGATCCATCTGCTTGCAACCAAGGAAACAAGACTGGCGCAGGTCAAGAAAATGCGCAAGGCGATTTTCACATACGATCAGAACAAGTTTATCAACAACGTACTCAAGATCATCCACGAATCCTTCGGCAGCTATCTGGAAGGCAAGCTTCTGGATGCACTGATCATCTTCTTCCTTTGCTGGGTATCCTTTGCCATCTTTGGCATTTCGGACTATAATCTGCTGATCGCAGCGCTGATCGGTATTACGGATATCATTCCCGTGGTCGGCCCCTTTATCGGTGCAATCCCGGGCGGTTTTATCGTGCTGATCACCAATCCCTCCAAGTTTTTGCTTTACGTGATCCTCGTTTTGCTCATTCAGCAGCTCGAGGGCAACATCATCAGTCCCAAGATCCTTGGCCAGCATATGGGCGTCAGCGCACTTTGTGTACTGATCTCGATCGTGGTCATGGGTACCATATTCGAAGGAAATATCATCGCGCTGATCATTTCCGTTCCCCTGTTTGCCGTCATGGTTGAGCTTGGTAAGATGTTCATCGAGCACAGACTCAAGAAAAAGGGCTTGCCCACAGATACGGCAGAATATTACCGAGGGGCGATAACCGAGGATGAGATCAATCTTGCCATGAACTATCAGAACAGAAAGCTGACTTACTACTATGAGCACAGCGCTCTGAAAAGGTGGCTGGACAAGCGCAAGGAGAATAAAAAGCAGCAAAAGGCACAAAAGGCAGCTGCTCAGGTAACCGAAGCAGAAGAAACCGATGTACAAAGCGATCTGCCGGATACGGATACGGATACAAGTCGGAGGCCAAGCGG
>JAZUSJ010000066.1:0-11084 GCA_045606685.1 Eubacteriales bacterium | reverse complement strand
CCTCGGAGAACACCTCCAGCATACCCGTCTGACGCTGGTTGCCGTTGCCGCCCGTGCTGTAATAGTGGTTATAGAAGCCCTCGTTTCCATAGATCAGATTCTTATCCATGGACAGCGACATGATGGTCACGCCGTAATCGTAAAAGGTCTCGGAAATGAAATACGTGTTGGTAAAGACGTCGGTCGATTCGCTGCCGTTGGTGGCATACGCCTTGATGACGTAACCGCCCGGCATTTTTTGGCTGTTGGGACGATAGCCGCCGCCCATGGCGTTGATTGCACCCTGCGTGGTGCTGCCCATAGCCATCTCAGAGCTGTCCGCCAACGGAATAGACGCGGTATACACCTTGCCGTTGGTTCTGGGATCGGAGCCGTCCATGGTGTAATAAATGGTATACCCTTCGGCAGCGCTGAGATCTACCCATATACCGGTCGGGTAAATGCCTGCATCCTTGGAAAACAGCACCTCGTTGACCTTGGAGCCGACCACGGTATTCACACCGCCGGCACTTCTGGGACAGGTCTGCTTGAGCTTTGCCGTGGTTGCCTCGTTCAGATTGACCTTATGGAAGCCGCTGTAATGCTGCAGCGCGGTACGCACCGCCACCTTGGCCTTGGACATATTATCCACGGCAAAGGGACTGTCATAGCCAAGCTCTGTGGCAACGAAATAGGATACGGTACCGTTGATATCCTCAACAGCGCAGCTCTCTTCCGGCTGCTGCCCTGCAGGGGCAAGTGCCAGCTGAATATCCTTATTATCCAGAATGACTGCCCATTCCGCATCGTACGATTCGATCGAAAGCACGGCAAACGAGGTATCGTACGCCTGAGCGCCCTCTTTGGCCTCGGCCATGCGAACGAGATAATAGCCGCCTGCAGCGATCTTGGCATCATCGGCAAATGCGAACTGACGGTATTCGTCCCCCTCGCTTTCGCGATAATACAGCGCGGCATCCTTCAAGGAAACCTCCTCGCTGCCCACGTTATACAGCTGGATAAAGCCGTGCGCCACGGCAGCGTCCTTGTTCTTGCCCGTGCCGTAAACGGCAGAGATCAGAACGTCCTTGAAATTCTTGGCAACCTCATACGTAGGATCATCCGGATTCAGAATGCTGTCCCCCGTGGTTTCCTCTTCCTTGGGGGGATCATCGGGAGTCGTTTCATCGGGATCGGTTTCGCCGGGAGCCGTTTCACCCGGCTGATCTGCCTGCGTATCCGTCGTTTCTTCATTCGGATCGTCCTGTGGCTGGCAGGATGCAAGCACACCGGTCAGCATGATCACAGCCAAAAGCAATGACAATAGCGTGCGGAAGGATATTCTTTTTTTCACGGATATCTTCCTCCTTCAAAAAATTCTATGTAAAACAGTCAAGACACAGTTTGGGATTATCCATTATACCATATATTTTTCAACTTGTAAACACTTGACAGCATGAATTTTGTAAATTATGCCACAATATGCACCAAATGTGATATTTGTCACACAAAAAGCACCGACGCCAAGGTCGGTGCTTACTTGTTCAGCTTACATTGTTCTTTTCCGTTGCATCATAAAACTTTTTGATCGCCTTTTCAAGCTTTGCGCGGTTGGCCTCAAAGAAGCTCGTGGGGTTCTTTTCCATCGGATCGAATGCATACCCCTGCGCAAGCAGGACGGTACGCAACAGATCACAATGCGCTCTTTCCATGACGTAATAGCTCATCTGCAGCGACGTATCGGTAGGATTTGCGCGATACAGGCAGGCATCAATGGCGGGCATGACGTGATTTGCCGCCAGTACGGCAAGCACGTTGAGCGTCATGCCAAGATCCCCTTGACCGCTGCGCGCGATGCTCAGAACAGCTCCGTTGCGAGAGGTTGCAACATGCTCTGCGCCCCCGGCATACACGGGCATGGGAGCGACGCACACGGGAAAGTCGGATTGCATGGTCATAGCCCCAAAGCCGTCAATGCCCGCATGATGGCTGAGGCGAGTTGCATAAAACAACGATCTTCCCTTATAAAACAGCGCCTCGGCAGACGCAGACTGGCATGTTTTCCCATCAAGCTCGGTCAGTCGTTCAAACAGCTCCGTACACAGCTGCAGCGCTTGCGAATGGATCTCTGCCTGCTCAAACATCTGAATGCCGCTGTTGTCAAAAATCTGCTCGTTACGCGTATCAATATCGAACACCGCACCGTAAAAATCGTCCTCACCAAACTGTCCGTCACCGTTCAAGTCAGCCATATTTTCTGCACACAGGCTGTAGAAAGCATCCATGGTCCACAGGCCGTCGCGTACCGTCCCCGGCATATCAACCGAAATATCCTGCATTTTCAGGTCGTTGTAGACAAGGCAATCCACGTCAAGCTGCGCGTAGGGCGTCAGGTATCCCGCAAAGGAATACTGCGTGCCGTCGGCAAGCTGCAAATCGGCATTCAACCCCTCAAACCAGCAGCCATTATCCAGCTCAAAGCCGGGCAGGGACAGGTTGCTGTGAAAGCTGCCCGACGTAGCCACCTCGCCTGCTGCAGACAGCGGCAGATAGCACAAAACAGGCATGCCCGTGCCTGCCGTGGTTTCACTCAAAGCAAGCTCCAGCGCAAGCTCGGTGGGCATGATCTTATGATAAACGGGATAGCCGTACAGCTCCTCGAACTGCTTCTCCAGTCCCACCACGGCCTCGTTGAGCATCTCGGGGCTTACCGCATCGGACAAAAGCAGCGTCTCTTCCGATTCGCAGATCACAATGTCACCCTGCAGCTCCAATATCTCGGGGAATCCGTACAGCTGCTCCCCCGGCCCCATGGTCACGTCCGCGCCTTCACCGTCCGGTGTAGGCTTTACGGTCTGCGGAAAGACTTCCTGCCCGGGCAATTCACCGTTCCCAAGCAGCTCCCCCACAAGTCCGCCAAATTCAAAATCCGCCAGGTTACACGCCGTCATAGCGCCCACCAAAGCAAGGCACAAAAGTGCGACCGCCATTCTCTTTTTCATGAAAACGTCTCCTTTCGGGCTTTTCTGTGCTCATTGTAGCACAAAAGCAGCGCTTTGTAAACAGTTTTTTATCTCTCTGTCTATATAGACGGCAAAAATGCAAAAAAGTTCCGCAAAATCCAAAAATTCTGCGGAACTTTTTTATTTTTCGATCAGCGATCCTTATTTGCGCTTTCGATCATATTGTAAAATCTGTCCAGCTGCTTTTGGGTATTGCCCTTGTGCGCGGCAAAATTGACCTCTGTGCTGTGATTTTGCACGGCCTGCGCGATGGGATTGACGTTCTGGAAATACATGAATGCGTCATCCCGATCAAATTCCGCGCTCTTGCAAAGCAGATCAATCATTTCCCTGCACTGCGCATTGTCCGGCAGCTTGTTATACAGGCAATCCTGCATCGCGGGAGTCAGCTGCATGTCCGCCATGATGGCCATCAGCTCCAGACAATAGCCTGCCAGCTCTGCATTGGTGCTTTCTCCCACCGCAACCATAGCGGCAGTTACGCTGACCGGGCTTGCGTAGGATGCTGACTCTTTTGCATATTTGGGACAAGGCAGGATGCCCGCCTGATTGCCCTGCGCGTCGGTAAACAGCGCACCCGCAGCATCGGCAAGCGTGGTTGCATACATGATTGCATTCCCCTTTTGAAACGCTGCAAAGGCATCCGGCAATTCGGGCGCACCCACAAACCAATCGGTCAGCTCAGACAGGGCTGCCGAGCAGGCTTGATCCGAAAAATCGGGATTGACCATACCGTCCGCATACGCCTTCATGCCGCTGCCATAGAACAGGTGCGAGGCACGGAAGTTGGCATTATATACCACGCCAAACGTATCGTCCTGATCCGCAAAGCCGTTTTTGTTGACGTCCTCATATGCTTTTGCCACCGTGTTCAGCACAGCAAACGTCCAGTCACCCGTATCCACCGTGGCGTACATATCAAGTCCCATCTGTTGCGCCTTGCTTGGGTGGAACGCATAGCACTGCACGTTGGCGGCGGTATCCGGTGTCAGCGCACCGCAAAGCGCGTACAAAGCACCGTCCACCTGCATTTCCGCTTGGAAATCCGCGTTCCAGTACGACCGATCAAGCTGCAGATGCGGCAGATCGCAGACGTCATAAAAATTTCCCGACGTATACACGTCCCCCGCATAGGCCAAGGGGATGATGCAGATCATATCCTCATCCGAGCCGGACGCCTGCGCCAGTGCTGCGTCCCTGATCGCCTTCTGTCCCGTGGTCTCGGTCCTGTTGACTTTCTTGCCCATATGCGCGCTCACGCTCTCCAGGTACGCAAAGTACGCATTCTGCACGCTCTGCACCTCGCTGCAGTCAAGATCCTTGACATCCTCGGTGGCTACGTACAAAGCGATCCTCCACGAGGAATCCTGCACCACGCCCTCGGGTACGGCAGGAATCTCATGCTCGGGCGTTGTGATCCCGATCTCGGCAAACACGGTTTCGGTTTCGGGCGCGGGATCGGTATCCGCACCTTGGCTGCCCAATACTTCCCCGACCAATCCGCTCTGCGTATCACACGCGCAAAATGCAAAGATCAGCAAAATGCACGTCAGTATGATTGCAATTCTTTTTTTCATTTTCAGACCTCCTTGCGATCGTTTTTTCATTTCACCTATATAGACGAAAATATCGCGCAAAAAGTCATATCAAACGGAATTTTTTTATTTTTCTTCCGGCACCAGCGTGATTCTGCGTGCGATCCCCAAATACGCACCGCCCGTGATATACTGCACAAGCCCCGGAGCGAGCGTATCCTCGTGCGAAAAATGCAAATGTCCTGCGATCACAGCCGCGATGCGTGAATCCGGATCGCACACGTACGCGCAAAACTGCTCGGTCGCCTCGTTTTTCAAAATCGCTCCCGGGCCTATATTGATATTGCGCCGCCAATCGCGCACCGTATCGTCGTGCAAGGTGGCGCAGTTGATCGGGATATGCAGGCAGAGCAAAATGGGCTTGTCTTTTTCTCGCAGCATTTGCAAAAACGCGATATCCTCGGGCTGCACGCACTCAAGTCCGTCGTCAATGCCCGCAATGATCAGGTCGGGATACTCTGCATAATGCCTTGCCACCGTGCCGTCCGACACGGCTGCAAACTTCTGATAATGCTGCGCTCTTGCCCCTTCGGTATGGTAATCATCCGAATACGACCAATCGTGATTTCCGATGACAAAAAAGGTTTTGACTCCGCCCGCATCAACCTGCCTGTAAAGCTCCTGTACGTTTGGCTCGCTGGGGGTATCGACCATATCTCCCGTCATCAGCATCAGATCCGCGCCCCAGTCGCGCGCCTCGCTGTAGTAGTCCTCCAGCCGCTTTGACACGGGCGTACCGTCAATCTCAAAAATGCATTTTGCGCGCAGTGCTGCCTCTTCATGGCGGTATACAGGCTCATCTGCACCTATCTTGGTCAAGTGCAGATCGGTGATATGACACAGCTTATAAGTATGCTGCAGTCCTTTGATTGCAATGGTAGTGTCCATAAAAACCTCTTTTCAAAGCAAAGGCCGCCCATTTCGGGCGGCCTTTTGTTCAGATCAATTAGTAGTCGTAACCATAAGCCTCATAAACCTTTTTGAGCGCCTTCTTGGTCTTGGTATCACCCTTGGTAATATCCTTGGTGATAGAGGGGCTCTTGGAGTTCAGAGCGGTCTGAATAATGGTTGCGCAAGGCAAGCTGTCCTGATGGAAGTGGGTGTAGCCAAAGTCGAATACTCTGTGACGGATGATAACGTCAACCATCTCAGCGGACTCGGGGTCACGTGCGTTCTTGGACTTTGCAACCTTATCGTACAGGGTATCGGTTACCATGTAGTAAGAGGTGGAAGCCAGAACCTCCAGCATGTAGCCGGCATCAGCCAAAGCTTCCTCGGAAAGGCTCTTGGGTACGCATGCGGTGGAAGCAGCACCGTTTACAAAGCTCAGGTATTCAGCCTGCTTTTCATCGTACTTGGGCTGAGGAAGGATACCGAATTCGTTCTCCATCTCGCGCAGCCCCGTGCCTGCGGACAGGTAGCCTGCATAGAACAGTGCTCTGCCTGCCTTGAATACGTTGGAAGGCTCCTCATACATCGAGTTGTTGGACAGGTATTCCTGAACGGTTACGTGGAAGGACTGCTGGGTTACGATCAGCTCGTAGATCTTATCGTAAACGGTCTGCAGTCTGTCGGCATTGGGCTCGTAAACGGGCAGGTGATCCTCGTCAAAGGTGAACATGGTGCAGCCTGCGCCGAACCAGAAGTTGTAGTCACAGTCAAGCGACCAACCGACAAGGCCGTAGAAGTCATCGGTGTAAGAAACCTTACCGTCACCGTTGAGGTCACTGGTCTGATCCTTGGTCATCAGCAGCATGTCGTCAATGGTCCAGGTGCCGTCTCTTGCATCGTCGTAAGGATACTCCATACCCTTCTGGTCAAACTGCGTCTTATTGAACATCACTGCAGCGGTGATCATCATAGAGGAAGGCAGCAGGTCGCCGCAGACCACGAACATGTTGTCACCGAACATAAAGCCGTTCTTGCAGTCCTGGTCCCACCAGGGGTTGTCAAAGTTGACGTATTCCAGCTCGGTCAGGTTGTACAGGTTTCCGCCGGTACCAAGGTTGGTGGCAGCGTCTACCATGTGCTGGTATACGATGTGAAACTCACCGCTGCCGCAGGTAACGTCGTTCTTGACCTTCTGGCTCAGAGCAAGGTAGTCAGCCTCAACGATATCGTTGAGTGTTACACCGTAGAAATTCTGAATCTTGTCGTTTCTTCTGTAAACGGCATCCTCCAGAGGGTCGGATTTGTCCGGCTCTTCCGCACCCATATCGGTTTCACTCATTGCAAGGATATTGATCTCCTTACCCTTCAGATCCTCATTGGGTACAAGGTCTGCGCTGATCCACAGGGATTCTTCCTCTTGGGAAGAGCCGGTGGTCTCATCTCCGTCGCCGCTTTCTGCGCAACCAACGAATACGCTGACCAGCATGATACCGCACAAAAGCATAGCTAAAAGCTTCTTGTACATAAATGTTTCCTTCTTTCATAGTATTTTGCATAAGTATACGAGTACATTCTACCACAAATGCCGCATCTTGTCAAGCAAAATTTTTTACTTCTTTTTTGTGCAGGTTGACAAAGAAAGAAGCCCGCACAGCGGTGCAGGCTTTCATTCATTTTATCAATCGTCGTAGCCGTAAGCCTTGAGGATCTTTCCAAGCTGATTCTTGGTCTTTCTCTCAGCATTGGTAATATCCTTTACGATCGAGGGCCTCTTGACCTGCAGCGCAGTCTGCGCGATATTGTGACAGGGCAGATCCTGACCGGAGAAGTGCGAATATCCAAAATCAAAAACCTTGTGACGGATGATGATATCCACCATCTCAGCCGACTCGGGATCGCGCGCATTCTTGGACTTGGCAACCACCTCGTAAAGAGTATCGGTAGTCAGATAATAGGACGAGGATGCCAGAGCCTCCAGCATAAAGCCCGCGATCTCCAGATTTTCATCGTTCAGGCTGCTGGGTACACATGCCATGCTGGCGCTGCCGTTGACAAAGCCGAGGTAATCCGCCTGCTTCTCGTCATACTTGGGATTGGGCAGAATGCCGTAATCGTCCAGCATATCACGCAAGGAGGTGGTGGTAGACAGGTAGGGCGGGAAGAACAGCGCTCTTCCGTCTCTGAATACGTCAATGGTATAGGTATACATATTCGGATCCGCTTCGTATTGCGCCCAGATCACATGGAATGCGTTCTGCGTGATCAGAAGCTGAAAGATCTTTTCATAAACGGCCTGCAGTCTGTCCGTATCGGGATCATATACGGGCAGATGATCCTCATCGTAAGAAAACATGGTCGCACCCGAGCCGTAGAACAGGTTGAAGTCTGCGTCCGCTGCCCAGGAGGTCACGCCAAAGAAATCGTCGGAATACAAAATCTTGCCGTCACCGTTCAGATCCTTGGTCTGATCCTTGGTCAGCATCAGCATATCATCCAGCGTCCACGTACCTTTTCTTGCATCGTCATACGGAAGCTCCCAGCTGTTACGCTCAAACAGATTCTTGTTGAACAGCACCGCTGCCGTGATCAGCATACTGGAGGGCAAAAGGTCGCCGCATACCATCATCATGCTGTCCCCGATCATAAAGCCCTTCTTGCAGTCCTGGTCCCACCAGGCCTGATCAAAGTCCACATAATCAAGCTCGGTCAGATTATACAGATAATCACCCGGAGCAAGATTGCGTGCCGCATCGATCATGTGCTGATACACAATGTGATATTCACCCGTGCCGGCGGTTACGTCATTTTTGACGTTGGTTGCAATGATGTTGAAATCGGGCTGATATTGATTGTTGAATTCAATACCCAGCTCCGACTTGAGCTTATCATCTCTTCTGTAGACCGCATCCTCAAGCGGATCGGTGGAGTTTTCCTCCGGGCTGATATCATACTTGTTGTATGCCAGAATATTGACCTGCTGCCCCTGCAGGCTGACACTCAGCTTATCCTTATCCAACGCAGGATTCATCCAACAATCCTCTTCCTGTGTGGCATCAGAGCCATTCTGCTGAGATTGCTGTTCTCCCTGATCGGGCTTATCCACACAGCCCGCAAACACGGCAAGCAGCATCAATGCACACAAAAATGCGCACAAAAGCTTGATCTTCATGTAAAATGTCCTTTCTTTAAGCATATTGATATCCACATTGTACCACTTTGTGCGCAAATTGTCAAGTGATATCGGAAGACTTACCGTCCTCTCCTTTCATTCTTTTGCGCTTGGCCTTTTTTTGCACGAAAACTACGGTCAGGATCACGCCAACGATCACGAAACCGCAAAGAACGACCAGCAGCACCGCTCCAAGCGCTCCGTACACCATGCCCGCAAGCACGTTGGCAGGCTCTTGCTCTGCGCAAAGCGTGCATACGATCGCATTACACTCGATCTTATCCAGCGTCAGCGATTTTTCACCCACAGGCACTTGATATACGTGGTAATAGCTGCTGTTTTCCATGGTATAGCATGGCGTGTTGACAAAGAACTCCACTTTTTTCACGTCTTTGAATCGCGAAAGCCCCAAAAGATCGTAGCCGAACTCGTACATATAAGGGTCCGTCCAGTTCAGGATATCGGGAAATGCGGGCGTTTTTGTGATCAGCTCAGCATGCTCGTACGGCTCCAGCGTGATCTCGAAGAGCTGCCAGCCCTGCAGATAATCGGAAATATCGTGCGAGGGGGGGAACATCATATCCACCACACCGTTCCCTGCATACCCGTTTACAAAGGCGGTGTACACGGCGTTATACCAATCCACCTCGCTCGCCCCGCAATCGGGCGTGTAATATTCCATGGCAAGAGAGGCGAACGTGGTTTCTTTTTTTCCTTGCAACGAAACCGTCACGCTGTCGAACGAATATTCGTCACCCCACGACACGGCTTTCCATTGCAGCTCCCCGACGTCCTGCCCGATCACGTACACACAAAAATCCTCTCCGTCCTCGTCGGCATTGCTAAGCAGCCTGCTCTCGGATTCACCGCCCTGATCCGTATACAGGCGGGTGGCCGTTGTGTTGATTGCGCCAAAGCTTTTTGAAACAAGCTTGAAATCCTGACCGTCCACCCCCAGGGGATTGCTGACGCGATAGGTATACACGCTCACCGTTTGCTCGGGATAATAGATCTGATCGGTCAATTTGGAATCATTGAGGGGCTGTACCTCGTGCCATGCGCTGTCGTTCATCACGCGATACTGATCGTTCCTTTGCGATTGCCGTGCAAGCGAGTGGCGCACGACGGGCGTAATGCTCTGCCCCTTGAAGGTGATCTCATACGCGCCCTGCTTCGGCAAAACGGGGCTTGAATCATCCTCGTCGTAAGTATAATCCGGCAGCGCCCCGAACGGAACAGCCATGACCTCGGTCACGCTGCGCTCGCTTGCATTGTAAAGCGAATAGCGCGAGGTCACGACCGTGTAATTCTCCCAGATCCCCTGCTCATTTTCGTAAAGATTCTCGGGGGCTTTGGGAACGTCCACGTCCACACGCAAGGACTCTACCTCTATCTGACTGCCCGCACGCAGCGGTGCCGCGCCGTAGGCAAGCGCTCCCGAAACTGCGCTAAATCCCATGGAAAATGTAGGCATGACGGCAAGGACGCAAAGCAAAATTGCCACAGCGCCTGCCGTCATGCATTTGATCATTCTCTGACGTTGATTCATAGACGTAACCTCCGATCCGTTTGCCGCTTTTCGCGGTCTCTATCTATAAAGACAACGTTTTTTGGTTTTTGTCTCACTTTTCGGGTAAATTTTTCGCTTTTTTTCGTTTTCGGGCAGCACGTACGATCAGCACGATACCCACGACAAGCAAGGCGATCAGTACGATCGGAGCCCCAAAAAGGATCACCAAAAACAGCAGCCAAAAAATCGAATACTCTATTTTGGGATTCTCCACCGTGCAAAGCGTAAAGACCAGATCCTGCTCGGGCAAGCCGTCAAGGTGCAGCTCGTAGCCCGCATCCGTCTTTGTCCACTCCTTGGGGGCTATGCTGAACTCGCCCTTTTTCTCCTTGACCATCACGTAAGGCGTGTTGATATAGATATCCAGTGTGCCGAACTCCTTCCAGAGCGAGGCGGGCGACAGGAAATACCCGTACGAATAAACGGACGGCTCAAAGCCTCCGTCAATATTCGGGTACAGAGGGGCTGTGACCGTATTGGTCAGCCGCTCGCCCGGGGCGAGCGTGATCTGATACTCGTACCATTGCAAAAGATTCCCGGAAATATCCCAGTCGTTCACGACACCGCCATACAGACCGATCGCTTTATCCGACTGCTCCAGCTGCGACACAGCTGCATTGAACCAGTCGTGCGCCGCTACACCCGATGCGGGATCGTAGGATTGCATGGCAAGCGCACCAAAGGTGGTGCTTGTGCGCCCAACTGCCGTCATCGTCCCCTCGATCTTTGTTTCCAGGGAGCCGTTCTCAAAAAACTTCCATTCCAGCTCTCCGACATCCTCGCCAAATACGTACACCGTGATCTCGGAATCGGAAGTATGCACGGCAAGTCGGAGGCCAAGCGGGCTTAGGAAGACA
>JAZUSJ010000065.1:0-18936 GCA_045606685.1 Eubacteriales bacterium | reverse complement strand
CACCGGAGATGATATTTGCTATAATATATCTACTTTAGTGAAATTCAGGAGAATCACACATGTATTTTGGAATGCCAACACTCATAGAAACACATGACTTGGAAGAGTGTGCTGTGCTTTGTAAAGAACTCAATCTTGACTTCATTGAAATCAGTATGAGTTTACCGCAATACACCCTTCATTCGATTGATATCGCACAAGCGAATAAGATTGCCGATCAATACGGAATCTTCTATACCATCCACCTTGACGAAAACGTAAATTTCAGTGATTTCAATACCTACATAGCAGATGCAAGCAAGCGGTATATTTCGAATACGATCGCACTATGTAAGCAACTGCATATTTCAACCGTAAATATGCACTTTCATCGCGGTGAACACTTCACATTGCCTGACAGAAAAGTAGATCTGTATGCGGTATATAACGATCACTACTTAAAAAGCATTTACAGCTTCCGTGACATGTGCGAAAGAGCCATAGGTTCAGACAACATAAAAATCTGTATTGAGAATTGTAACGGATATCCGGATTTCCAGAAGCAAGGATTGGATATTCTTTTGGATTCATCTGTATTTGGATTGACCTTTGACGTTGGACACAATCACGGATGCAATGGCATGGATGAGCCGTATATTCTCCAAAATGAAAAGCATCTTCACCATATGCATTTGCACGATGCCATAGGCAAGAAAAACCATCTTTCGCTCGGTAGTGGTGAGTTGGATGTGAACAAATATTTAGCATTGGCGCAAAAACATAATTGTACCGTGGTTTTGGAAACCAAAACAATAGCCGGATTGAAGAAATCTGTTGCTTGGTTAACCGATTAAGCAGGACGCGCGCTGCAAAGCCGTCCCCGCAGGGGAAGGGGTTCCTCGCAGCGTAGCGCAGCGAGGGGAAGGGGCCGTACGAAGAGACCGGGATAAGAAAAAAGGAGATGCAATTATGCACCTCCTAATATATTTTTTACGGTTTGATCTATATAATCACAAACCATAAAGAATTCTTTATCAATACATCGATTCGGGATTCTGATTACTTGAAGTCCGTATGCTTCTAATTTTTCGGTTCTCAATTCGTCCTTTTGCATACCTTGTTCTGTTTCATGTTGGCTACCGTCTATTTCGATGATCAATTTTGCCCGACAACAATAGAAATCTGCAATAAAGTGGCTCCTTGCATGTTCATTACTAAGAATATTTCGATGCTTTTCAAGGGATCCGCAAAGATAGTGCTGTCCCGATCTCTTCGCACAACCCCTTCCCCTCGCTACGCTACGCTGCGAGGAACCCCTTCCCCTGTGGGGACGGCTTTCTGCGCGCGTCCGCATCGTTCACTCATCCCTCAAAAAAGCTTGCGAAGTTTGATAAAAACAGACGCAAATCACTTTGCTCTTGTCACCTTCATGGTCATCTTGCATCTCTCGGCCTGGGCGCCGCGGATCTCGATCAGGTAGTCAAGGCAGATCACGCCGTCGCTCTCCAGGCGGTTATCCACCGAGAGGGCAAATACACCGATCTGAAACGGCATATAGGGCGTTTCGTAGGTACAAAGATGGCGCACACAGCGCTCAAACACAAGCACCGTGCTGACTGTTCCCGTGCGAATCATGGAAACCGTTCCCGGCTCTCCCTTTGCATACGACACCACCGTGCGCGAGCCCTCCATACCGCTCAGCTCACCCTCGTCGTACACTACCTCCACGCGGCCGTCACGCACGCGCACAAAGCCCGCGGTGATCATTTCCAGCGTTTCTCTTTCCTCCTCGCCCTCGATCTCATCGGGTACCATGATGCTGATATCCTCGCTCAGCTCCTCGATTTCCTTATCATATACCGCGTCAAACAGGCTCGCCTTGACCGCGCTGCGCTCGGATGTGATCGACACGCTTACGTATTCTTTCATAAAACACCTCAAAAAACATCGTTGACACTATTATAGTACATTCCGTTCTCTCTGTCAAGCACAATTCACATACTTGAAAATTGTATAGATTTCACAAAGATTTTCCGACAACTTCTTACCACCTTGACTTTTTGCGCGGATGGAGGTATAATATAATGAATGCTTATCCAATATTATAGAATACGGAGGTTTACATGAAAAAAATTTTAGCGATGCTTCTGGCCGTGCTGATGCTTGGTTCCTTGCTGGTTGGCTGTGCTGACACAGATGAGGGCGAAAATGAAACCACAGCGGCTACAGAGCAGGAAACCGGCGTTCTGGATCTATTGAACGTTCCCGACAAGAAATACAACGGCAAGGAGGTCATGTTCTTAACCAGAGATGCGGCAGAATGGACTACGGTGGACATTTTTTCCGAAGAGCTTGACTCCGACCCCATCAACGACGCAGTTTACCGCAGAAACGACGCTATCCAGACCAAGTATGACGTAGTCATTCTGGAAACCCAGACCACAAACGCAACCGCAGACCTGGAAAAGGACGTCAAGGGCGGCAGCGGTGAGTATCAGGCAATCGTGCAAAGACTTGGTGAATGCGCACTGATCTCCACCAAGGGCTACCTGCAGAACCTCAGAGAGGTTCCCTACATGGATCTTGACCAGACCTGGTGGGACCAAAAGGCTCTGGAAGGTCTTTCGATCGGTAACAAGGTATACTTTGCAACCGGTGACCTTTTGACCAGTGACAACGACGGTACGTTTATCGTTATGTTCAACAAGACCATCGCAGAGGACAACAATCTGGAAAACATCTACGACCTTGTCAACAATAAGGAATGGACCTTCCAAAAGATGTATGACATGTCTAAAATTGCGGTCAAGGACCTCAACGGTAACGGCAAAATGGAGCATGACGCAGACATTCTCGGCACCGCAATCACCGGTAACTCCGGCTACTGCATGATGTATGCGGCAGGCATTTTGATCACCGCAAAGAATGAAAACGACGTTCCCGAATACGTTCTGGACGTTGAACGTGCAGTTGACGCAATTCCCCTTTCCTACAACATCATCGGTGACAAGAACATGGCGCTGAGCATGAACTCCGCCGGCGGCAGCACCGACGTTGTGGAAAACGGTAAGATGTGCTTTGGTAACGGTCACGCGCTGTTCTTCCAGGAGTGCATGCAGTGCGTTATCCGTCTGCGCAGCTACGACGTGGAATTCGGTGTTGTTCCCTTCCCGATGTTCAACGAAGAGCAGGGCGAGTACTACGCACATATGAACGAGGTTGGCGGCATGGTTTGCATCCCCACCAGCGTTGTGGATGAGAACCTTGAAGAGGTTGGCGCCATCATCGAAACCATGGCAGCTTACTCGGTTGATACCCTGACTCCCGCTTACTACGACATTTCCCTGATCTCCAAGTCCACCAGAGACGAGGAGTCCAGACCTATGATCGAGCTGATCCTTGCAAACCGCGTTTACGACCTTGGCTACGTATTTGAGTCCGCATGGGGCAGCTACGTCGGCCAGATCGCAGGCAAGTTCATCGACGGTAAGACCAACGTGGCTTCCGTAAAGCCCAAGTCCTTCCAGAATCAGATGAAGAAGACACTTTCCAAGTTTGACATTGATTACTAATAACACGAAAAAGCGGCTGCTTCGTTGAAGCAGCCGCTTTTTCGTGTTATATTCGTCTGCTTCACAGAATATCACGCATAAAAACCGTTCAGATTCTGCGCAATAATATATTTTTTCACAAAATTCATTCTCAATGCAACTTTTCAGTTCGAAAAAATGACATACATTATAGAGGTTATACTCTCTAAACCAAGGAGGATGAAATTATGAAAAAAATTATCTGCACACTCATTTGCCTTTCTATCGTGATAGGTATCTTTGCAAACATACCCGCCGTTGCTAAAACGTCCGATGAGATTGTTTTTGATTCGCCGGAAGAAATGGCTTCATATGTATTGGTTTATTATGATTGGGAATCAGCCAACGGCTCTTCTATCACATTTGGTTAATGAAATCACATGGGAGGTACTCCGTATGGATTTGACGAATCATATTCTGAGTGATTCGGAGATAGTCTCTCTTTATTGGGAGCGAGATGAGAAAGCAATATTTTATACTCAGAATCAATATGGCGGGCTATGTAAAGCCATTTCCGGCAGAATTCTGCGAGATCCGCGCGATGTTGAGGAATGCTTGAATGATATGCTGGTTGCCACATGGAACACAATCCCTCCGCAAAAGCCTAATTCGCTAAAATTATACATATGCAAGCTAATACGCAGAATTTCGCTCAATCGAGTTGCCTATAACGATGCACACAAACGCGATGCCAGAAAAACGATCAGCTTTGAAGAGATCGAGAGCGACCTACAAAACGCGTTTTCTGATCAACATGATTTCACAGATCAAGATGAATTAACAGAATTGCTTAACCGCTATCTTTCGCAAATATCCGAAAAAAAACGTGTTGTATTGGTATTACGGTTTTGGCACTGTATGTCAATCGAAGAAATTGCTCAAAAAACCGATATTAACATTAACACGGTTAAAGCAATTCTGTCGCGTGAGCTGCGTGCAATGAAGGTATATTTCGAAAAAAATGGAGGATTTTTATGAATGATATATTATCTGCATTCAACAATATCTCAGACGAATATATTGCTGAAGCTTTGTTTTATCAAAACAAGAATGTGAAACAAATTCTCAGAAAAATTATTTGGATTGCCGCATGCTTTATGCTTGTGTCCGCCATCGCTATATTTACTGTTTTAAACCGGAGCAATTTGTATACCCCTTCGGTATCAACACCCGCATATCACCATCAGGTTGGAGAAACGGTTGAATCCTATTATGGAACAGTGACATATGTAGATTGCACCAATAACACCATCATTTTTAGTATTCAAAGTAACCAAACCCATGAATATTGCTTTTTTATGCCAGCTTACTTGCAGACCGGTGATCATACCCGGGATTCTTATATGGCAATTATCAATTTCGGCGCCGGTTTCGGCGGTGATATAAAAACCCTGACCAACGTATTAGACATATACATTGACGGTCAGCCAACAACCAATTTGCTAATTCCGGCAGATGGAAACGAACATGAAGTAGTTATCGATTACAGTTATTTAGTGAATAACGGATATGAGATCGCCGGTTCCTGGTCATTGTTGGAGTTTGCCAATTTTGACATTCCAAAAAAATAATCCCTGCAAAAATGGGTGATGTCCGTATCGGAGAAATTTTATAAGGGGTATGGGCATAGCCCTGTGCATTTGTTAAACAAATGCAAAACTTGCAATAAAAACAGAAGAGAGAGTAACGCGGTTACAAAATTCCGTGAAGCTCTCTCTCTTTTTCTGCTTTTTTAGTGATATTCTTTGCTTTCGCAAAGAGTGATATTATTGCTTGCGCAATAGTGATATTGAAGCCTTGCGGCTTCAGTGATATTCTATTCGCCCTGAAACTCGCGAAGCGAATACCACTCGGCATATGCCGAATATAACTGCGTCAGCAATATCACTCGCCGGGAGGCGAATAGAACTGGCGTGATACTCCGTTAAGAGTATCACGCCAACCATGCGGCTGTGTTCTCTTGTACAGAAAACACAGCCGCCTTTTCTTTATATCAGTTCAGAATATCGTGATTGGCAGCATCGGCAAACATGCGTCCCACCGCATCCTGCAGAGCGGGATGCTTGGCAAGCTCACTGTTTGCAACCACCTCGTCTGCCGCAGCAAAGGCACTTGTCAAAAGATCCGCGTCAGAGCATCCGGAGGCAAGGCGGAATTCCACGCCGCCGCTCTGCCTGATCGCTCCGCCCGCATTCTTGGCAAAGAAATCACCCGGGCCGCGCTGCGCCAGATCCTGCTCGGCTATGGCAAAGCCGTCGTAGGTGGTCTTCATGGTCTGCAATCTGCGCTGTGCCACCTCACCGATCTCACGATCACTCATAGCGCCCGCTACCAGCACACAATACGACTTGCGCGTGCCGCGTCCGACGCGTCCGCGCAGCTGATGCAGCTGCGAAAGGCCAAATCGCTCGGCATTTTCCACGATCATCAAGGACGCACGGGGGACGTTGACACCCACCTCGATCACCGTAGTGGATACCAGCACGTCGATCTCCCCCGCGGCAAAGCGGTTCATGACCGCATCCTTTTCCTTGGGCTTCATTTTTCCGTGTACGAATGCCACGGAATATCCCTGCAGCCGCTCGGAAAGCTGCTCGGCATACTGCACCGCCGCCTGCAAGGGCGGCTTATTTTCGCGCACAATACCGATCTCCTCCAAAAGCAGATCCTCTTCGTCCTCCTGCTCCTCAACTGCAGGACACACCACGTAGACCTGTCCGCCCTCGTCCACGTTCTTGCGAATAAAGGCATCCAGCCTCTCGCGATAGCTCTGATTGACCGCAAAGGTATCCACGCGCTGTCTGCCGGGAGGCATGGTATCGATGCGCGACACGGCAAGATCCCCGTACATGACCAGCGCAAGCGAGCGCGGAATGGGCGTTGCACTCATGCACAGCAGGTGCGCATGCGCGTTCTTATCCGAAAGCTTGGCACGTTGCGCCACGCCAAAGCGGTGCTGCTCATCTGTGATCACAAGCCCCGGGGCAGCAAATTCCACGCCCTCCGAAAGCAGCGCCTGCGTGCCGATGACGATCTGCACGCGCTTTTTTTCATCCTGCTCAGAAAGGGCTGCATGCACCTTTTTCTTTTGCGCGGGCGTCATAGCGCCGATCAGCAAGGAGCAGCGCATGCCCAATTTTTCAAAATACGGCGCAAGATCGGCATAATGCTGTCTTGCCAGAATCTCAGTCGGCACCATAATGGCAGCCTGCCTGCCGCTTTGTACGGCGATAACGGCAGCGGCCGCTGCGCAAACCGTTTTGCCGCAGCCAACGTCGCCCACCACCATGCGCGTCATGGCGTACGGCTTGGCCATATCGGCTCTGATCTGCTCTACCGTGCGTCGCTGCGCCTCGGTCAGCTCGTAAGGCAAGAGCGACAAAAACGCAGTAAGATCGTTCTCGGTGCATGCGGGTGCCGGGATCAGCTCGGTGGTATGCCGCGCGCTGCGCAGCCCCACACCAAACAAGAAAAGCTCCTCAAACATCAGCCTGCGCTTGGCGATCTCCACGCTTGCAAGATCGGTGGGAGTATGCATCGCACGCAGCGCAAACGACAGGGTGCAAAGCCCCAGGCGCACGCGGATCGGTTCGGGGATGGGATCCTCCAGTCCCTGCGCGGCAAGCGCGAGTGCCATTTCCATATGCTGACCGATCTGCTTGGAGGAAAGTCCCTCGGTCAGCGGGTATACGGGATACAGCGGTGGGAGCGGCTTGCTCTCGACCACAGGCTCGGCCACGGGAGAGGTCATGCGCCAGCGTCCCTTATCACGCTCTACCTTACCGTAAAAGCGGAACAGCCCTCCTACGGGAAACATGCTCTGTACGTAATCCTGATTGATATATACGATCTCGCAATCGCCGCTGTCGTCATACGCGCGGAATTTGACCAGCGTCATACCCCGACGGATCATGGCGCGGCGCGGCTGCGTTCCCACGGTCATGACCACTGACATTTTGCTCTGCCCGTCACTCTCGCAAAGGCGCTTGACGTTGCCGCGATTTTCATACGCACGCGGAAAATGATACAAAAGATCTCCCACGGTAAAAATGCCCAGCCTTGCGTATGCAGCCTCCTTGGCAGGCCCTACGCCGCGCAGCGCCTTGATCGGAATATCTCTGACGTCCTGCACAGTCCCCTCTCCTTTCTTGTTCATTTCTTTTATTATACCAAATATTTTGCCTTTCGTCAACTGAAAAATGAAGGGCAACTGCAAAAGCAGTTGCCCTTCCGGGATCAAATATCGTCACAAAATCTGTATCCGCGCCCCTGCACCAGATGCAAAAGCCTTCTGCCGCCAATGGCACGCGCCTTTTGATTGATGGCGCTGATGCGCACCGAAACGTTGGATGCACTCGGCTCTCTGCCCGCATAGCAATGCGCAAGCAGCGCGTCCGCATCGGCTGTGCCGTGCTGTGCGATATAGCCGAGAATGCGCGCCTCGGTAGGCGTCAGGTGCATAAGGTATCCAAGATAGACAAAATCATTTCCGTCCTCTGTCGGATACAGGTGCTGCTGTGCGGCGCTCATCAATCCTTCTTTTTGCCAAGTGCGATGGCGCACGTGCCAAGCAACGCAAGCATCATCATGCCGCCCGCGATTGCCTTACAGCCTGCCTCCACCTCGATATCGGTTTCTGTTTCGGGATCAGTTTCGGGATCTGCGGTCACAGCGCTTTCGGGATCGGTCGCAGCATCGGTATCGGTGGTTTCGCTGCCGAAGTAGCTGTCCTCACCTGCTGCCTTTTCTGCCACCGTGATCACCTTTGCGGGGGTGATATCGGTGCTGACATCGGGAATGTAATTCTGATATACGTAGTTGAGTCTGCCAAGCGGTGCCATATCGCCGTCGATATAGAAATCAGCCATTTCGTCAAGCAGCGTGTCGCTGTCCGCCCACTTGAACTGCATGCACAGCTGATTGTAATACTCGATGCCCAGCATTTCCATGGGAACTGCGATCATCATCTGATTGCCCTTGACGCGGTAGGAAACCGTGCCGCAATCGGTAAAGCCGTACTTACCGTCGCTGCCCGAATACTTGGCAACCGTAGTGGTAAAGTCTTCGCTTGCATGATGATTGATAATAAAGTCGTAGCCGTACCAGCCGGTCTCAACGTTGCCGTCCACGTCAAGGAACAGCTGCATCCAGGAGGTATCTGCAACGGGCTTGGTAATATCGTCCGCGGTCTTTACGTAGAAGTACAGATACGTGGTATCCTGGGTTACCTTGGCGGAAACGATGTCGTTTCTGCCTGTGGTGTTGGTCATGGTCTGCTTGCCGAACGCCTTACCGTTACGGTCAACCGTATCGCCCTCGACGTCATAATAGGTCACGCCTACCTTATCCCACTGTGCAAAGTCCCCGGTTACGTTGATGGGCGTGCGTCCGTCCTGTACGATCACGGGGGCTGCGCCCTTGAGCTTTTGCACGTTGCCGATCAGCTGCATGTAGTAATTATCGAAATAGTACTCAGCAATGGTCATTTCCACGTCACGGGAGAATTCCAGCGATGCGGTATCGACGAATCGGATGGATCCGTTATCCGAAGGCTGACGCTGTGCCACCCACTCGTTCCAGCCGGTCACCAGCACGTACTTGGCATCCTGAAGGAGCGCTCTGTCAAACTGATACTGGAAGTTGATGCCCAGCTTGTAGGAATCGGGCGTCAGCAGATCGTAAGTGCCGTTGAAGGAACGGCCGCGGTTGGAGCGGTCACCGTAGAATGCGGAGTCACTGAACTGAACAGTACCCGCGTGCTGTGCCATGGAAACGCTGATGGCTTCTCTCTCCCCGTCATCGGTCTTGAAGATTCTCTGCGGCCAGGTGAAGTCCATCCAGGGCCATGCGTTCCTCTTGGTGGATTCGTTGGGCCACTGGGGCAGACGGATCGAGAAGAATCCGTTGATATTATCAGACTCCTCAGCAATGATCAAGGGCTTGCCGTCCACGTACATCCAGGTATCGGGATACTGATTCTTAGCGTAGATCTTATTGTACAGCGTTCTGACAACGTCTGCGCTGCTGGAGTGCGTATAGAAAACGATCTGCGGAGCGTCGTAGCCCTGCTCATTCAGCTCGTGGCAGACCTGCATGAGCTTGATGGCGTTGTTGTAATATTCATAACCGTTGGTTACATCGATGTACAGGAAGTCAACGTTTGCATTGGAGAGCAGCTCCATATGCTTGCGCATTACCCACTGGTCGCTGGAGTAATAATAGCCGTACAAAGGCTCTGCGAAGTAGTGCATCTGACCAACAGGCCCCCATGCGTTGCAGGTCTTGGTATTATAGGCCTTATCGCCGTACTTTTCTACGATGTGCGTATTATCCCACACGCCGGTATCACCATGCTCGCCCATCCAAAGGAAGTAGAAAATGCCCACGTAATGCTCACCGTTCTCCCCGTAAACGCCCACCGTTTGGGGATCGGAAACGGACTGCTTGTGGTTGGTGGTAGTATACTGAGAATACGGTGTGTACAGGCTTCTGCCCAGGTCGTCTGTTCCTGCATAGCCGCCAAATACGTAATTGACGTTGTTGGGAACCGTGTAGCTGACGGTCTGACCGTTGAGCAGATAGGAAATGGTGACCTCGCTGCCGTCAGCGGACACCGCATACTGCAGGCTGCTTGCCTGCGTATCAACAGAGAATGTGGGTAGATCGGAAGGATCGGGATCGCTCCATTCCACCTTCTTGTTTGCCTCTTCCTCTTCCTGGCGCTTGGATTCCTCTTCGGCCTTGAGCTGCTCTTCGTATGCCAGGTACTTTTTGTACTCGGTCATATCGAAGTTGACTGCGTCCTCCTCGGTTGCGAAGAATGCGATGTAGGCAATATCAATGGCGGTCTCGCCGTTGACAAACGCACCGTTGGCCAACGGATCGATGCGCAAAATGTTGATAGAAGCATTGGACTCTGCCCATGCGCTCAGATAAACAACCTGCTTTTCCCATTCACCGGTCGCGTTCCAGCTCCAGTCCATATGAGAGCCGTTCTGCCCCATCTGCACGTTATCGCTTCTCTGCACGAAAAGCTCTCCCTTTGCCGCACAGTCGGTACGGAAATAGAACTGCACATACTTTGCTTCCGTACACTTGATATTGGGCTGGCCAAGCCATACGTAGGGATCGCTGCCCGTGATCACGAAGGAATAATAGCCGTCCTGCTCATTATGCACCGTATCATGCCCGTGCTGAAATTCACTCGCGGGATCGGGCGAGCTGAAATCATAAAGCAGATTCGGCTTGGAAGTGTTAAACACGGTCGAATCCGACGCATTGACCGAAAGATCGGTCATGGTCAGCTTGTTGCCGGTGGTTGCGGTGGAGTTCGCTGTGGAAAGATTGGTCAGCGTGGTCTGTACCGTACCAGCGGGTGCGGATTCGATGCTCATCACGATCACGCCCGCCAGAAGGCTGACGCAAAGCAGCAAAGCCGCGCTCAGAAGCAATACTCTTTTTTTCATGTTACGTTCCCTTTCTTATCTGAAAGTGATATGCCGCAAGGACATATCCATACGTTACCCATTATAGCAAAAAAAGCACCGAAATGCAAGGGCATTTCGGTGTTTTTGGATACTTGTACAAATATTCACTTACTTTTTTGGAACATATAACGCACGCATCGCGTTCAGCACGGCAAGGATCATAACACCTACGTCAGCAAAGATGGCGACAATGGGGGGAAGCGTGCCGACAAAGGGCAACAGGCTCCACACAAGCACCACCAGCTTGACGCCAATGGCAAACACGATATTCTGCTTGACGATGGCCAGCGTCCTGCGGCTGATCTGAATGGCGGTTGCCACCTTGGAGGGCTTATCGTCCATCAGCACCACGTCAGCCGCCTCAATGGCAGCATCCGAGCCAAGCGCCCCCATGGCAATGCCGATATCGCCTCTTGCCAGCACGGGCGCGTCGTTGATCCCGTCGCCCACGTAGACCACCTTTCCCTTGGCTGATTTCTGTGCGATCAGCTCCTCCAGCTTGCCCACCTTATCCTTAGGCAAAAGCTCGCTGTGTACCTCGTCCACGCCAAGCAATTCTCCGATGGCCTTACCCGTAGCCGATGCATCACCCGTCAGCATGACCGTCTTTTTGACACCCAGCTTACGCAAGCGCTCAATGCCCTCTTTTGCATCCGGCTTGATCTCATCGGACACGATGATGTGTCCCTCGTATTCACCGTCCACCGCAACGTGTACCACCGTACCCACAGCATCACATTCGTGCCATTGCGCACCGATGCTGCGCATGAATTTGCGGTTGCCCACGCATACCTGCTTGCCGTCGATCATGGCCTTGATGCCATGCCCCGCAATCTCGCGCACCTCGCCCACGCGGCTGTTGTCCACTTCCTTGGCGTATGCCTGCTTGAGCGAGCGGGAAATGGGGTGATCCGAGTAGCTTTCGGCCGTGGCCGCAAGATCCAAAAGCGCATGCTCGTCGATCTTTTCGGGATGGATAGCCGTGACCTTGAAATTGCCCTTGGTCAGCGTACCGGTCTTGTCGTAAACAACGGTTTCCGCCTTGGCAAGTGCCTCTAAATAATTTGAACCCTTGATCAGGATGCCCACGCGCGAAGCCCCTCCGATGCCGCCGAAAAACGACATAGGCACCGAGATGACCAGCGCACAGGGACAGGAAATGATCAGGAAATTGATCGCTCGTAAGATCCACTCACTCCACGGTGCGCTCTCAAAGCCCCCGATCAGACCCATGATCACAGGCGGCAGCACCGCAAGCGCAACTGCCGAGCAGACCACGATGGGAGTATACCAGCGCGCAAAGCGCGTAATATACGCCTCGCTCTTGGATTTTTTGTCGCCCGAGGTTTCCACCAGCTCCAAGATCTTGGACACCGTGGACTCCCCGAATTCCTTTTCGACGCGCACGCGCAACACACCGCTCATATTGATGCAGCCGCTGATCACGCCATCCCCTGCGCAAACGTCGCGCGGATTGGATTCACCCGTCAGGGCAACCGTGTTCAAGCTGCTTGCGCCCTCCACGATCACACCGTCCAGCGGCACCTTTTCGCCCGGCTTGATCACAATGATCTCGCCAAGCGCGACCTCATCCGGAGAGACCTGCTCCACCTGACCGTCACGCTCTACGTTGGCGGTATCGGGACAGATCTCCATCAGCGCAGCAATCGCGTTTCTGCTCTTGCCCACCGCAATGCTCTGGAACAGCTCACCCGTCTGATACAGCAGCATGACCATGACCGCCTCCATGTACTCCGGCTCCTGATCGGGAAACAGACCGATCGAAAGCACGCCTACCGTGGCCACGGCCATCAAAAAATTCTCGTCAAACACCTGACCGTGGAAGATGCCGCGCAGGGCCTTCCATAAAATGTCGTAACCAATCATAAAGTACGGCACGAGGTAGCAAATCGCAGCCACCCATTCGGGCGCGTGGATATGCCCGTGGCTCTCGCCAAAATGACTGTGTCCGCCGATCAGCACGCGGCAAAGCACCAGCAAGACCGCAGACAAAATGATGCGGATCAGTACCCTTTTCTGACTTTTCTTGAGCTTCATTACTTAATGATCACCTTGCAATCCGAGTCGACCTTTTTGACTGCCTTGACGATCTGCGGAATGATCTCGTCAAACTTGTCCTCGTCGGCCTCAACCGTCAATCTCTGTGCCATAAAGCTGACGCTTGCATACGTCACGCCATCGATCTTCTTGATTCCCTCTTCCATCTTGGCAGCGCAATGTGCGCAGTCCAAGTCTTCCATCTTAAATACCTTTTTCATAACACTTCTCCTTTCAAAGAGCATACTTTTCTGTTTAAAATTATACTCCAAATTGATGTTTTTGTCAAGGGAATATCAAAATATTGCATCCCCCGAGTGTCATCCTGAGCGAATGAGCGCACAGCGCGAATGAGTCGAAGTTTTGCGGAGTGGATATTTCGCAGCTCGCTGCGAAATGAAACGGAGCAAAACCGCGAGCCATGATACCGGGGACTGTACCCTGTGACGTGTCCGCAGGACATGTTACTGCGGGACTGTCCCCTGTGTCGTGGCGACGCGGGATCTGCGATGAGTTTGCTCAATGCTTGCTCAGCCTTTGAACTGTTCTTGATGGGTGTTGATCCCTCCTGACTTACCCTTACCGCTCACAATCGAATGTAACTTCTGCAGGCGGCGTGTCAGAAATCTGCGCAGATCCCGCTTCGTGCATGCGCACTCGCGGTTTTGCTCCGTTTCGCCTGCGTTGCAGCTACACTACGCAAAACTTCGACTCAGCCGCTCCGCGGCTTTCGCTCAGGATGACACTCCGGGTGACGGTGCCGCTCGCTCAGGATAACACTCGGGGGGCGTTTCGTGCTCTCTTGACATCCATTGAGAATCATGCTAAAATAAAAATACAAAACATTTTCAATTTTTCCAAAAAAGCGTATACTTTTTTTTCACAAAATGCGTCTATATAGGTGAAAGGATAGCGCGACTGTGATTTTGTCCCGATTTTTGCCGTTTTCAGGGATAAACGGTCAAAACTTGGGATAAACGGTATTTGACAGCACTCGCCTTCCATGATATAATGAAAGCAAGAAAGCAAGGAGGCCTACACATGAAAAAACAACGACTGAATATTCGAATCATTTGCACCGTACTGCTGTGCCTGATGCTGACCTCTGCCCTGTGCGGCTGTGCAAGGATCCTTCGGGGCGAGGAGTACATCGTGTATCCCTGCTATTTTAACAAGGACGTAGAGGGCGTTGACGGCAAGGTGATCCGTGACCTTTTGGATAAGGAAGGCTGGGTGCTCGTACAGCCCGAATCAGATGGAGAGCCGCTTTATGAAAACAGCAAGACGTATGCGTATTACACGGGCGAAGAACAGCCAAGCCAAAGAAGGGCTATCATCATTTACGAATTTGAAAGTGCCGAGCAAGCCGAGGCAGTCTATCTGGAAAACTTGACACTTACCGTTTTTGCGGGAGAATTCCCCCTTGATCATTCGTTTTATCAGATGGAGATTCGCATATCCAACTGCGTGATCATGACCATCAGAAATGCACACGTGATGCTGTTTGACATGCTTGACCTTGGAGAAATTCGCTCTCTGCAAGCATTTGAAAACGTGACGCATGAATCCATCAAAAATCCCAAGAGTGTAGACATTGATGCCGTGCGTACCAAAATGGAGGCAGACGGATATGTATTCTACCCTTCCGCCATGTACGATGAGGAAGAAGAGGATTATACCAATACGTACATTATCGTATCTCCCGGGCAGGATCGCGCCTACGCGTTCACCCAAGGAGAAATACTCAAAAACGGGCGCTCAAACACGTATCTCGGCGTGGATCTGGCTTGCGAATTTACTGAAATATGGATCGGCATGCATGTGGTCGACTTCAAGGACGGCAGCAGCATCATTTGCTACGGAGAGTCGTTTGAGGAGATCAGAGCGTATTTTACGGAAGAATAGAAAAATTCCTTTACACACCGGGAAAAATATGGTATACTGAAGTATCAGACACGCGGAGGTGGAATATGCCCTACACCATTTCGGATAAACTATACGCGCTTGACGTGGGCGACGTGCAAATGCACGGCCCGGTGGACGACAAGCTGCGCCTTGTTTGTGAGCAGACGCTCAAAAAGATCAATATGCACGCGCTGGCGGACTATTTCCGCTATCGCACCGACGCTTTTGCCACGGGTGAATTCTGGGGCAAGCTGATGCGCGCTTGTTGCATGACCTACGAATACACGCGCGACGAGCAGCTGCTTGATATCATCAAGACCGCGGTGGACGACCTGCTCTCCCTGCAGGACGCGGACGGGGACATCAGCACCACCAAAAAGCAGACGCAGCCCAAGGGCGCGTGCGGCAGCGATTTGTGGGAGCGCAAATACGCGCTGATGGGCTTGCTTGCCTATTTTCGCATCAGCGGCGACGACCGTGCGCTTGACGCATGCCGCCGCATGGTGATCTACACAAACAATCAAGTGGGTGCTGCACCCAAAACGCCCATCACCGAGACAGGCTGGGCATTCTGCGGCATTGAATCCTCGTCCATTCTCGATCCGCTCATGCAGCTTTACGCCATTTGCGGCGAGGAGTCGGCCATGGAGCTGGCACAGCACATCGTGGACGTGGGCTGCTGCGCGCGCGAGCATATGTTTGACGCCATTCGCGCAGGCAAGGATCCCTGGCAGATCGGAAACAACGGCACGCCCAAGGAGTCGATCGCCAAGGCTTACGAAATGATGTCCTGCTTCGAGGGACTGCTTGGCTACTACGCCTGCACGGGCGACAAGTCTGCTTTTGATACCTCCCTGCTCTTTCGGAACAAGGTGTACGATCAGGAGATCACACTGCTTGGCTCGGGGGGGGCGGACGCACCGCGCAATCTCGGCCCGGGCACGGGTGAGCAATGGAATCTGACGCGTCAAAATCAGACAAATCCCGACATTGACTTGATGATGGAGACCTGCGTAACCGTTTACTGGATGCGCCTTTGCTACCGTCTGCTGACCTTGACGGGAGAGGTCAAGTATGTCGACGCCCTGGAGGTCAGCCTGTACAATGCCATCGTTGGCGCTCTGCGCCCCGACGGGCAGTTCTTTGAGTACTTCCCCAAGTTCAACGGAAAACGCAATCCACGCGTCAATTTTTCCTTTAACATAGAGGGCTTTGACCTCTCCTGCTGCACCGCAAACGGCCCCACGGGGCTTGCCATGGCGCCCTATCTGTACGCCATGAAGACCGCGGACGGCTGCGTGCTCAATCTTTACGAAAACGGCAGCTTTACCGTCCCCCACGCGGGCGGCAGTGTGACGTTTGCCATCTCGTCACGCTACCCCATGCTCGGCTCGGCCACCTTGCGCGTGACCGCGTGCGACACGAGCGAACCCATGACGCTTGAGCTGCGCGTTCCCGGTTTTGCGCAGGACTTTTTTGCCATTTGCGACGGACAGATGCATGCAGGCACGCCCGGCACGTATCTGCCGCTGACACGCACATGGTGCGTGGGCGACGAGGTCACGGTTGCCTTTGATATTCCGCTTGTATGCCATCCCGCACCGCACGGTGACAACCGCGCGGGGGACAACTTCTGTGCCTTTACCTACGGCGCGATCCTGCTTGCACGCGACAACCGCTACGATCCCGATCCGCTTTCCCCCATTGCAAGCACCAACGTCACCAATCACCGCATCATGCCCTCGGATTGCGGCGGTTACCTGCGTGCCGAAATTCAGACCGAGCGCGAAGCCCTGACGCTGATCGATTATGCATCCGCAGGCAACGATTGGAGCGAAAACGCCTTGTTTGCCTGCTGGATCCCGACCAAGCAGTAATTTCATAAAGCAAAAAACAGCCCGATGGGGTTAGTAAATTAGCTATAAAACAGCAGGAATTTGTTCTAAAATGAGCAAATTCCTGCTTTTTTCTATCAATATGGTTTTATTCACGGATATAGAATTTTTCCCAATGGATTCGGGCAGCCCCTTCCCCTCGCTTGGCTACGCAGCGAGGCGCAATCTGCTTGCAGATAATTTCCCTGTGGGGACGGCTTATGCAAGTTGCCCGTATCAAGCAGCGTCATTAGACGGATAACATGAAAAGTATCCCATAGGGGAAAAGTCAACGAAACGGATGCGCGTTGCAAAGCCGTCCCCGAAGGGGAAGGAGGGCTCCCGTAGCGTAGCGTAACGGGAGGAAGGGTTTGCGCAAAGAGATTGGGGAACAGAGATTTTTCAATGATAAAGGGCAGAATCTGGTCTTGACTCAGCCCTTTTTCATATTTCCCGCTATTTCCGCAGCCCCATCGGGCTGCTTTTTATTATCTTATTAACTTACAAAAGATCGCTCAAGGGTGCGGACAGCGTCGGCTTTTGCTCCAGCTCGTCGGACACCAGAAACAGCGCGGAATGCTGCAAGATTCGGACGGGCATATAAGTATAAACCTGTCCGCGATATGTGGCATACCTGACGCGTCGCGCGTGGCTGACCTTGCCCGTTTGCGGATCGTAGATCAGCGGCTTGAGCGCACCGCGCAGATACACGGTATTCTCATAAGGCGTATCGGTGGTGTTATACAGCATATGCGTGTGCTGCTTGCCGTTGATCTTATGCAAATGCCCCATCATGCCCACACGGTGTACGCCCTCAGGGGTGTCCACGTGGCGATATTCGGGCAGGGGAAGATTGAATACACCGCCGTTTTCCAGGCGACGCATGTCGGGCATGATCACGTCGTACGGAATCTTCAGCTCATAGATCAAGCGCATGATCTCCTCGCTGGCAGTCATGAACGTACCGTCCGCAGCGGTAGCCGAGGGATAGAGCAGGTAAGCGCGTCCGCCCTTTGCGTTGGAGTTAAAGCCGCGGTTGGCGATCACGCTCTTATCACAGGCGCGTTCTCCGAAGATGTGCTTGACCAGTCTGCGAACCTCGACGTCGTAATCGGTGACGTATTCTTCTCCGTAATGACTGAGCAGATCCTTTTCAAACTCGGGCAAAAACTCAAAGGCCATATCGGGCAGGGTTCCTGTGGCGATCACGGTGCCGCCGTTGTCATAAAACTCGGCAACGGTACGCAGATTGTCAAGGCTGATCATGGAGGTTGTGGGCAGAATCAGAATGCGGAAGCCGTTGTTGCCCTTAACATTTTCAAAAAACAGTTGATCCCCGCGCAGCTGACAATGCTTTTGCATCGTATCGGGGTGCAGCATGGTCAGATTGACACCTGCGTAATGCGCAAGGCTGTTGGCAAGCGTCATGTAGTCACAGTTGAACGGCGTGATGGGGTATTCGTAATCGGGGGCGGGCTGCTCGTACATCACGGGCTTGGTATGCAAGGCGTATATGGGGTAGAGCATGGCAATATCGCACACAGAAAAGCCCTTTGTCAAAAGATAAAGACTGCGATGCACGGGATCGGTAAACTGCCTGCTCATTTTCATGACCGTGGGGTGCATGATCAGCGTATTTGCACCGTTTCCAAGCACGGTAATGGTCTCTTTGAGTGCCATTTTTTCGGTGTAGGTATCCGAAAGACGCGCAAACATCTCGCAAATGACACGCTGTTGACCGCTGTCCGCAGCAGCGGATGCAGCAAGAGAGAGCGAATTCAGCCCGTACAGATACGCGTGATCCATGCGACCTGCCGCGCAGTATTGTTGGTTGGAGAGCGCATCCCCCGTGATCCAGGAGCAAGCAGGAGCTTTGGGCTCTGCCTGAATGATAATTGCCTCCAGATGCTGTGCCATGGCAAAATCGCGCAAGGCACGCGCGATCCCCGTGCGGAGCAGCTCGGCGCGGCATTGCATGAACAAGGCGCGGATATGCTCGGTGCCGCCTCCTAAGTTGTGGAACAGCACAGGGTAATAGGGGGA
>JAZUSJ010000064.1:0-11581 GCA_045606685.1 Eubacteriales bacterium | reverse complement strand
CGTACGTGATACCGACCGTAATGCCGGCTTGGATGCCGCTGTGCGGTGTCAGCTCCCGAGAACCCATGGGGCTTGTCCGCGAGCTTGAAAACGGCGCTCGTCATTATCTGTTCCTGTTTCCCATTTCCGAAACGAATCTTGCCATGACACCTGCATTCCTGATGCTTCTTCAAAAAGCAAGTACCATGGCTTTGCCGCCCTCTCTTCCCCAAAAGGAGTATACCGTGGGGGAGACGGTGGCGATCACCCTGAAAGAGAAGGCTGAGGAACCCACTGTACATAAGCCGGATGGGAGTCAGACGGCGCTGAGCAGCAAGGAGTCCACGATTGTCCCTACTGAACCCGGACTCTACATGCTCACTTATAAGTTGAACAAGCAGGAGCGTGAGGCAGCATTTTTTGTTCATATTCCGGTGGCGGAGTACGAAACGTACAGCACCGACACCGTGTATTTCAGCAAGCCCTTTGAGGAAAGCGCTGAGGATGCGATGCTGTCCTCCGAAACGCTCCCCCTTGCTGTGGCACTTATCTGTGCGCTTCTAATTTTGGAATGGGGGTATTATTACCGTGGAAAACGTTAAATATCTGTTGGAGCGTCCTCTGTGGATGCTGATGCTCGTCCCTGCGGTTCTTATCCTTGTGGTGATCTTCTTGACAATGAAAAAGGAACGCCGCCGCCAAAAAAAGACCGTGGTATCTCTTGCGCTGCACGGCGTTATTGCTATTATTTTGACGGTGCTGGCGGCGGGTTTCGGGATCATCAGCGAAACCGACAGGCAGAGCACGGTTATTTTGGTGGATGTGTCCGATAGCACCCTTGCAGTCAGGGAGGATGTGACCTCCTTCTGCGAATCTATTCTGAGGGACTTTCCGGAGCGGAACATAAAGGGAGTGGTACTCTTCGGGCAGGACACTGTTTTTGTAGGCACCAAGAACCTGTGGGGCGGGATGTCCTTGAAAAAGGCGGATGTCTCGGGTACGGATATTACCTCCGCCCTATACCGCGCTGTGGAGTTTATGGATCGCTATGCCCACAAGCGAATCATTCTCCTGTCGGACGGGAAGGAGACCTCCCGTGATGCGCTCTACGCCGCCCGTAGGTTGGCAGAGGAGGGGATTCGCATCGACACCGTATATTTTGATACAAACGAACTGACCGATCAAGAGGCGCAGATCAGCTCTATGTCCTCCGTGGGGGGCAGTTACGTGGGCGAGGCGTTGACGATCTCTCTGACTATAGAGAGTAATACAGACGGCGCGGCGACCGTCGCCCTGTACGAGGGGGAGACCTTGATTGAGGAGAAAGCCGTGACACTAACCGTCGGGGAAAACGTTGTACGCTTTGAACTGACTGCCGATACGGCGGGTGCCCATACCTACCGCGCCGTGCTTATCTGCGAGGCAGATACCGAAGGGAAAAACAATGAGGCTTACGTAGCTATGCGTACTTACGGAAGAACGTCTTTGCTTATCATTGCTAAGGATCCCGCCGAGGCGGAGGAGCTGAAGGGAGTCCTGTCGGCAGATGCCGAGGTAGAGGTGGTCTCCCAGAAAGATGCTCCCACGGATCTTCCCAGCCTTGGCGATTACGACGGGTACTATTTGATGAACGTGAACGCCCGTGAACTGCCTGCGGAGCTGGAAGTATCCCTGGAAGCTGCGGTAAAGCTCTTGGGGAAGAGTCTATGCTTTGTGGGCGGAGATCAGACCTTTTCCAAGGGAAATATGGCAGGGACGGCTTATGAACGGATGCTTCCTCTGGATTACGGGGCGAGCAATAATCATAGGTTGGTCTTTCTCGTCATTGACGTCTCGGGCAGTATGGAGGACAATAACGGTCTGGAGTTGGCTAAGGTCGGAGCAGTTAAGGTGATGGAGACCATGGGGGCGGGCGACTACGTGAGTGTGATCGCTTTCGCCGGCAACGCGCAGACTGTGGTTAAGCCCATGCAAATGACGGAAAAGAACAAGGAAAAGGCAGCTCGCGCGATTGGTAAGATCACCGTTGGTGGCGGTACTGCTTACACACCGGCGCTGGATGAGGTGGCACGTCTTCTTTTGTGGGAGATGGATGAATCCCCTGAGAACAAGCACGTACTGTTCCTGTCTGACGGCGAGCCTACCGAACAGCTGAAGACTATCTATCAAAAGGTAGAGGATATGCACGAGCGCTATGGGATTGTCCTGTCCACCGTTGAGATTCGTGCGGGCTCTGACGATAGAAATGAGGGAAGTAGGAACCCTTCATCCAACTCGCCCTTGAAGCGTATGGCTCAAAAAGCAGGCGGCACTTATAACTTGGTTACAAACGTGCTGGATCTGCCCAATATCATGGTAGAGCAGACCGAGACCTTTTCGTCCGGGTACGCCTATGAGTCCTCCTTTATCCCTCTTGTGGCGGTTGAGGATGAGATTACCGAGGGGATAGAAGAGCTTCCTGAGCTGACGGGCTACGTGGGGATGCACCCCAAGGAGAATACTACTGTATACCTGACCTCGGAAACGGGGGATCCCGTATACGCCTCGTGGACATACGGGGAAGGAACGGTCACCTGCTTTACTACGGATCTTTCTGCACGGTGGAGCCGGGCTTTTCTGGTGGAGGAGGCAGGTCAGACCTTTATTCGAAACGCCCAGAAAGCCGCCTATCCCTCGATCCGCTACGATGCGGCACTCATTCCCAACATCACCGTAGATGGCAGTCGCGTGACGATCACGGTGCAACTGCCCGAGGACGGACACGATTGCGAGGTGTTCGTCGAGATCACGGAGCCTGAGCAGAAACGGATACAGCTTGACCGCATCTCTGCTTCTTCCTATGAGGGAAGCCTGACTGTGGGAGAGACGGGCGAATACGCGCTTACCGTGACCTGGCGGAAGCGTGCGCAGGTTGTGGATCAAGCTACAGCCGTATTTGCTGTTTCCTATTCCGGGGAATACGACCGCTTCCGTGAAGGAGATAACACCCTGCTGTCGGATATAGCCACCGTGACAGGGGGATATTTGGATGCGTCTGTCGATGAGCTGCGCGCCGTGGATATGGGCGTGCACCGCACTGTCATCACCTTTGAGTTTCCGCTGAGTATCCTCGCCGTCCTGCTCCTGCTGGCGGATATCGTCATCCGACGCCTCACCCTTGCAGATCTCCGGAAATTCTTCGGGAAGCGGAGCAGGGGAGCCAATTCCGATACGCGTTCGCAAAATGTGTAACCAACAAAAAAAGAAAACCGATTATGAAAAAGTCATTGTGACTTACATTGACAGCCGCGCTTGCCAAACAGATGCGGGTGGGCTGTAATCATTATAAAGAAAGAAGGAAAATACCATGCTGACTATCAACAATCTTTCCAAATCCTACGGGTCCAACCTTGCGTTGAACCAATTCACTTACAGCTTTGACCACGGCATCTACGCCTTACTGGGTCCCAACGGCTCGGGCAAGTCCACGCTGATGAATATCGTCACCCAAAATCTCAAATCCGACAACGGTGACATTCTGTTGGACGGCACGCCTACAGGCAAGCTGGGGGCTTCTTATCGCGAAAAGTTAGGCTTTATGCCTCAGTATCCCGGTATGTATCCTTCGTTTTCGGCGCTTGACTTCCTGCGCTATATGGCAGTTCTCAAGGGCATCAACCGCAAGGATGCCGACAAGCAGATCGACGAGCTTTTGCACGCGGTTGAGCTTTATGACGTCCGCACCCACCGCATCGGGTCTTTTTCGGGCGGTATGAAGCAGCGACTTGCCCTCGCCCAATCTCTGCTCGGTGACCCCGAGATCGTCATCCTCGACGAGCCCACGGCCGGTCTTGACCCCAAGCAGCGCATTGCCATCCGTAACTACATAGCGAGTGTTGCGCTCAACAAGACCGTCATCATCGCTACCCACGTGGTTTCGGATGTGGAGTTTATCGCCCGCGAGGCGATCATGCTCAAAAAGGGCGTGATCTCGGATAGCGGCAGTCCTTACGAGCTGACCCAAAAGATCGAGGGGCAGGTCTGGCAGACCGTGGTGTCCGCCGAGGAAGTGCAATCTATGCAGGAAAATTTCCGCGTGGTCAACATCCAGAACGGCGAGCAGGGCGTGATTCTACGCATTTTGTCCGATACCAAGCCCACCGAGAATTCCGTGACAGTTGTGCCGTCCTTGGAGGACTATTACCTGCACGTGTTTGGGGATATTCTGTAAATCATTCGTTAAGAAAGGGGCGATCTTATGATCCGCTATGAAATCAAAAAAATTCTGGGCAACAAGTTTATCCCCGTTTTCTTTGTCATTATGTTCGCCCTGAATATACTGCTTTCTTATTATGCCGCCCCGCTTGCACGGGATGAGCTGAATCTGCATTCCGAGTTGGATGCCGAGACACAAGCCATTGTGGACGAACTGTACGCGCGCTACGAGGCAGATCCCGAGGCGTTTTTGGAGGAGTTTTCGAGCTGTCGGGCATACTATCTGACCTCCGTTGAAAAAAGCTCTCTGGTGGCAGAGAAGAACATGGAAGCCATGATGCGGGGCGAGGAGGGCAACTACACCATACAGGATGTTTGGCCCGAATTTAACGAAGAAATTCAAGCCAAGGTAGAGCTTTATTTCAATACCTATCGGTATTTCTATCGCGTCAGCGGATATGTGATGGAGGAATACCCCGCGCTTCTGAATAGTGTGATCGACAACGCAAAGCTGTTTCAGGAGGAATACCTCGCCTTTGGCATGAGCGCAGACAGCTACGAATACCGCTATCAAAGCGACGTGATTGATGTGTACTCGGTGAACAAGAATCTGCCTATCCGCTTCGAGGATCGCAAGGGCTGGGATATGTATTTCACCTATACCGATGGCAATATCTGTATGCTGTTGTTTATCCTCGTTCTCATCCCGGGACTTTTGCTGGACGAAAAAAAGAACGGCACCTTTCCCATTCTCCGCGCCACGAAAAAAGGCCGTTTGGCGTTGATCACCACCAAATATCTGACTTTGTTACTGGTCTGTACCGCGTCGGTCCTTCTGTTCAGCGGAGCAACGTGGGTCATCTTCGGACTGGAAAGCGGTGGGTATTCCTCACTCTCTAACTTCGTGCAGATCTTCGAGGTAAACGTATACTGCCCATATATCGTCACGGTAGGTGAATACCTCGGCTTGACTCTGCTGATCAAAACACTTACCCTGTTTGCAGTAGGTTCGCTGCTCATGACAGTTTCTTTGTTGGTCAAAAATCACGCTCTGAGCTACCTTTCAGGGCTGATCTTCGGAGGGGCAAACTTCGCAGTCCACTTCACGGATTTTCTGGACACGGATCACCCTCTCCGCCTGCTCAACATCTTCACTGTCATGGATACTGAGGTTTGTTTTACCCGTTACTATGCCATCAACGTGTTCGGGCGGTGCTTACAATACTTACCTGCCATATTCATCTTTTTTGGCCTACTTTTGGCTTGTACTGCCGTGGCGACGGGAATGCTTTACTGCCGAACCCCCGGTGTTCATAAGGTGCGGCGGAGAAAGACACAAAAAAAGCCGGCGATATTTAGCAAGGCCATCCCGTGTCCCGTCCGTTTGATGGGTGCATACGAGCTGCACAAGCATTTGGTGGCAGGGAAATGGTTGCTCTTGATCCTCGCTGTCCTGCTGGTCAAGGGCTATACGGTGTATTCCACCGAATCGGTGGCCTACTCCTTCTCGGATGCGGTCTATCAAGACTACATGGATCTGTTGGCGGGAGAGGTCACCGACGAAAAGCTTGCCTACATGGAGGACGAGCGTGCTCATCTGGATAGTATTCTTTCCTCCGAGGAGATCATGAAGGAGAAGTATGCAAGCCGCGAAATCTCCTTCGCTGAATATATGGAATATCAAGACGAGCTGGATACAGCAAAGGCCAAGGACCCCATTTTTGTAACCGTGGAAGCCCAGCGGGATCATCTGTTCGCTCTGCGTGAACGAGGCATCGAAGGGGATTTCGTGTACGTTACGGGCTGGAATCAGATGTTCAGCCGTGGATTCGATGTGATCCTTTACGGATTTACTCTGGTGTTCGCCGCAGTGCTGTTCACTACGGAATACAGTGCAGGTGTTACAGAAATGCTGCGCTCCACCAAGCGCGGGCGAGGGAGGCTGTTTGCCACCAAGTATCTGTTGGCAGTTGCCGTTTGCGGCGCGCTTGCCATCCTGTTTGGCTGGGCCGATCATGCTAAGCTGACCGAGCTTTACGTCTTTGCGGGTGGTCTTTCCCCCGTGCAGAGCCTGCCCATGCTGTCGGATATCCAATGGGATATCACCATCCATCAGTATCTGATGATCTTTGAGACCGTTCGTGTCTTGGGCGTGATGCTGCTGGCAATCCTGACCGCATCGGTATCGGTCATGGGAAAAAAGCCTGTTAACACCATGGCCATTGTGGCACTTGTGACAGTCATCCCCTTTGTGTTCCGAAATTTCGGCTTGGATATCGCAAAATACGGAGACTTTACCGCCCTTCTGTCAGGCAACGAATATATGACGATGGCCCACGGCTCTGTTCTCTACGGCATTTTGTTTACGGCTGTCCTGCTTTGCGGTTGTGCGGGTGTCCTTTGGTGGGCATGGCGTAAATGGGTAAAGGCATGACGTGTTCTGCGTTTGGAGGTGTTACCATGAAATACTTGAAAAGAATGATAAACTTATCCATAGCCGCCGTTCTGCTTCTTTCCGCTTTGACGGGGCTTACGGGCTGTAGAACGGGACTCCCCGCGGAGGGCGAGACCGAGCGACCCTTTGTGAGTCCCTATGACGAGGAGAAAAACACGTGTTTGGCTCACCGATTTACGGACGAAGTATGTCAACAATGCGGCGTTGCCTACACTCCCTCAAAGGGGCTTGCCTATATCCTTTCCGAGATTGGTGATGAGCAGTCCGCTTATTTCGTCAGCGGGATGGGAGACTGCAAGGACACTCAGCTGATCATCCCCGCCACCTATGAGGGTCTGCCCGTTTTGGGCATTTATCCCCGCGCCTTTATCGAGGTGAAGACTCTGACCTACGTGCATCTGCCCGAGGGGGCGACCACCATCGGAGAGTGGGCCTTTCAGGGCTGCTCCAAGCTCCGCCGTGTGGAGATTCCCTCCACGGTTCAGCACATCGGACGTGAGGCCTTTGAGGATTGCCTGCGTCTGACCGAAGCCGTGATCCCCGAGGGCATTACGGCTCTGAACGAGGGTACATTTCAAAACTGCGTCAATCTGTCAGCCATCACTCTCCCCACAACGCTGATTGAGATCCACAGCTCTGCTTTTAGCGGTTGCCGATCTCTTTCGGAGATCACCATTCCTGCCTGCATACAAACAATTGACAGTTATGCCTTTGCAAATTGCAAAGGTTTGACCGCCGTGTACTATGACGGGAGCCTCAAGGACTGGTGTGGGATCGACTTCGGTCTCTCCTTTGCCAATCCCGTTTCCATGGCAGGGCATCTGTATATAGAGGGGCAGCCCATAAAAGGGGTTCTGACGCTCCCCGATGGGGTAGTCGATATTACCCGTAACGCGCTGGAGGGGCTTGTGGACGTTACTGCAGTTGTCTTTCCCGAGAGCGTGGAGAACACGGGATCCTTTCAGGGCTGTGTGAATCTGGAATATCTGCTGTTCAAGGGGTCGCCTACTTATACCGGGGATACGTATTCCTTTGTGAATACCCAACTGGCTCACGTCTATCTCTCTGATACCAAAGACCAGGCGCGCCCCTATATCGCTTATCTTGCCTCCGCTTGCAAAGAAAACAATATCGAGTTCCATTACTCGGATGAATGGGCATATGACGAGGGCGGAGTACCGCAATTAAAGCAAACAAGTAATCCGTAAATTATGAAAGGAAATACTCTATGAAAAAAAGTATTGCTATTGTATTAGCGGTGTTGTCGATACTGACGGTGCTTGCCTCCTGCAATCGCAGAGATCAATACCGTGACTCTGTTGGGGCAGAAACAGGCGAAGAATCTATCTCACAGAGTGCAGATGCGGAAACAACTCGTCCCAATGACACTGAGCAGGGCACCGAGGACGGGACAACACCCGCAAATCCCGACAATTCACCAAGCCCGGAAGGAAAGGGAAATCCTTATACCGGTATGAGCAAGGATGATCTGTTGGCGTTGTATCAGCAGACGTCCGAAAGTATTATGCTTTCAAGCGATATGGTTATCAATACACCATATTATTACCTGTTTTGCAGGGATAACTACGGCACGGGTGGTAAGGCATACAACAAGCTGACAGGTAAGGTTATCACGCTCTGCAAGGAGATCGGATGTCAGCACGATGATCATTGCGTATATAGCGGTAATATTGAGGAATGCGTTGTCATCGAAGATCGGATCTACCTTGGCATTCAGAATAACTTTACAAAGCTTTTTCGTCTGTATTCATTCAATCTTTTATTGGATGATGCAAAGCTGATCTATGAATGGGGCAGCAATGAAGCACCGGGAGAGTTCTCAGCTATCGGAGAAAAAATTTATATGGTTGGGCAGGCTCTGACCTCGGATGGCACGGTCAAATATCCCTTGTTCGTATTTGATATTGATCAAAAAAGTTATACACCTGTGATGGATGATGATTCCAATGTTCAGACAGGCAATGGCATTTGGGCAGGATATTTCTATTATTCCGCCGCAGATGGTTCCTTGTGGCAGTATGAAATTGCTACTGCAAAACAAAAATGCTTGTTGGAAGCCTCACTTTTGAACTCCGAAAACGGGGATGTGCGTTTCTTTGCCTATGGTTTTGCGGGGAACAACCGTCTTTCCGTCATGCGTCAGGGCATATTAGAAACTCCCCTGTTATACTACGATCTGACCTCGGGTGAGATTATCACCGAGGAATCTCTCTTGGGAGAGGACAAAGCGCACCTTGTATGGACGCAAGCGGGACAGTTTATGCAGATCCTGCACAACACCCCTGCCTATGAGAACGATCCCCACTACACCTACTATAGCGACAAGGTGGAAAACTGGCTTGTCAACTACAGCGGCGGCGAGATCTGGTTTCGCCCCGATAGCAATTCCGAACTTTCCTTAATTGTCCGAATGCAGACCGACGGCATCCCCGATGCCATTCGCAGTATTGTGGCCACGGATGGCAAAACTCTTGTAGTGTCCTATAAAACCTATAAAGATTTCGAGAACGTCTATAATGATTACAACAAACTGACCAGTGGGGATTCGTGGCACTTTGCGGTAATTGATTTGGAGACCGGAGTAGTATACAAATGGTAAAATCAATCTGCCCGAGAAAGGATACTGTTAAAAGGAACTGTAAAATGAAGAATTATATTATCATATGTTTAGCCGTTATTTTGGCTCTTGCCGCTTTCTCTTCCTGCAACCGTCGGGATCAATACCGCGATCCTGTGGGTACCGATACAACAACCTCGGAAACCGTCACGGAAGCCCAAACAAACAAAATCCCCGGAGCTAATTCATTACAGCTTACAGAGGGGAACCCCTACAGCTCCATGTCTTCCGAAGAACTGCTGACCATGTATCGCGACTCCTCGGATTACGCGAAATATTCCTCTGACATCGTCGCCAATACGCCTTACTATTACATTTTCAATCAGGCAACCTTTAGAAACGGCGGGCAGGCGTACAGCAAGCTGACCGGAAATATCGTGACACTTTGCAAGGATCTGGCATGCGGGCACGATACCGAAGCCTGCTTATACTATGGTCAAATTGATGAGTGTCTGGTGCTGGAGGATCGGATTTATCTGTTGATTGAAATGTTTGGTGGAGACTACCGCCTGTACTCGTTCAATTTGATGCTGGACGATGCAAAGCAGGTGTACGAATGGAATAAATTGGACTTTCCCGATGCCTTCTCAGTTCATCAAGGAAAGATCTACATGATCAGCGGTGTGTTGAAGGACGATGGGCGTGTTTCGTTCACCTTGTTCGTATTTGATCCCAAAACCAACTCCTGCTCCGCCGCAACAGATGGTGATTTCACCTTTCAATCCGGCAGAGTGCTTGGCAGATATCTGTACTATACGGCTTCGGACGGGGCTTTATGGCAGTATGATATTGATACGACGGAACGGAAGTGTCTGCTGAATGCCTCTCTTTTGAACCCTGAGGATGGGGACGTTCGGTTTATCGTAGCAGGGCAGGCAGGTACCTCTCATCTGCTGGTGTTGCGTCAAAGCATAACCCAAAACAGCGTACTGTATTACGATCTGAACACCGACGAGGTCATGACAAGAGAAAGCTTTATACCCGAAGAAACGGGGGAGCTGATAGCATGGGCACAAAGCGGACAATATTTCATTTTGAAGCATAATACGTCCGATTATGAGAATGATCCCCATTACACCTACTATAACGACAAGGTGGAAAACTGGCTGGTCAATTACAGCGGTGGCGAGATTTGGTGGCGTAAGGATGCGAATGGTGAGCTGGCTTTGCTGGCGACCATGACCACCGATGGTATTCCGGACGCCATCCGCAGCATCGTGGCTATGGACGGGAAAACCGTCGTTGTGGAATACAGCACGTACGAGGATTTTGATAACGTATATAACGGGTATCAAAGAATCACCGACATCAATTTCGAATTGCGCTATGCAGTAATAGATTTGGAAACAGGGATCATCTATAAAAACACCTCGATCTACTCGTAAATTTTCTGAAAGGCTTTATAGTCGGCATTGCGCTCAAAAGGGCATTCTTGCGTATTCTATCCGACATACAACCTACCAAGGATTCCGTGACGGTCGTACCGTCGCTGGAGGATTACTATCTTTACGTGTTTGGGGATATTCTTTAATGAAATAAAAAGGAGTGCTACCCGCCGTTGGTTATCTTTGATTACTGCATTTCAATTTTTGATTCGTGAAGGCACTTGAATTATCCGCGTTTTTATGGTATAATGATTGCAGTAAAAAAACCACCTCGGGCTGGAGCTTGCGGCTCGTGCGAGGTGGCGTTAGAAGTATAGGATTTATGGTCTGACCACAATCTTGACCATTTACAGGTCTGGACTACGTGGGAAATATGGACTTTGCGGCACGAAAAAGCACGGTTTTCGGACGAAAAAGCACGAAAAAGCACGTAAAATGAGGCAAAAAACCGATGCTGTTGCGTTTGGGACCAGGAGATTCCGCAGGTTCAAATCCTGTCGCCTCGACCATTTGGCTTTGGGAAGCAATTCCCGAAGCCTTTTTCTTTGTTTTCAGCACCCCAATTTTTGAGGGCTGACCGTTGTTCGGTCAGCCCTTTGCGACGTTTATGCGCTTGTCGTTTTCGATTTTTCGGCGGATATATCTGCTTTCTTTTTTTCAATCATTTTGGCAAGAGAAGCCTCACATTCTTCTCTCGTCTTGGCGTAGACGTTGAATTTCTTTCGTTTGCCATCGGGCATCCTCGGATAGAAGCTTCCTTCCCAAAGGGTATCGTTGATCTGATAAACGCATCCAGTGCCGGGCTTGCGAATCTTGCCTTTGTACGGCTCAAATTTCGGCTCTGTGGCGGTTTTGGGCGTCAGCTGTTCACTTGCCTTTGGAGGTGCCGCTTCGGGCATTTCTGCGTTTGTACCGCCGATCTCGCGGTCA
>JAZUSJ010000063.1:0-1881 GCA_045606685.1 Eubacteriales bacterium | reverse complement strand
ACCCACGGGACCCATTTATGGGTAGTAAGTAACAGTTGCATGGCTGGCAGGCCAATTGAAGGCGCACTTGTGCGCAGCCAGTATTATTAGGGCTATGCCCGAAACTGAAATACCCCCCGTTTTTACGGGGGGATATTTATTATTTTACAAAGGTAAAAATGCGGCGAATAATTAAAGATAATGAATACAATATGAACGCATGGCGCGAGAACAGCTGCATTTTCGCAGGAAACAAGCTCAAAAATGCGAAAACAGGCGCAAAAATCGTCCTCAAACCGTCCCAAAACCGCCAAAAAAGGGCAGAAAACGGATCGGACAGCACCCAAAAATCTTAAGAATCGACAGGGTGGAAGTGGTATAATGGGAGCGTGACTTTGAAAAAGACGGTGGAGGATAGCGTTATGACGCAAAATGAATCACAAATGCAGGTCTGCTGTGCGCAGTACGATGCTGCCGGTATCAAGGTTCGGGCAACGCTGCTGGCGCAGCCTGAGGGCGTTGGCGTTCAATATGCGATCGCCTTGGAGCAAGAGGGAGAGATGACGGTCTGTCCTGTATGCGATGACGTGCGCATCGCACGCGAGATCTATTTGCGCGTGGTGTTCGGTGCAGTCACGGCCTGCACGTTGGCAGACGTGGTTGAAGACTATATGGGGACGATTTTTCCGTGATTTTATGCTATGATGTGTGTACAAAACAAAGCAAGGAGGCTATATGGCAAAAACATATCAAGCAAATCATTTTACGGGAAATCAGCTTGACGAGTTTATGGGAAAGTATCTGGACGGCACGCTTGCCGGCACGGGACTTTCCATGGATGAGCAGGGCGTGATGCACAACACGTCCCGCGCGTGTAACAAGCTGGTCTATTCCTACACGCATACAAGCAACGTACAGGTGCAGCCCACGGCAGTAGATCTTGCCACAGGCGTATTTACAGCCGAGGGACACGGACTGACGGCCAATCAGGAGGTGTTCGTTGTCGTACACGCACCGTATCACATCGGCACCCCTTACGCATGCCTGCCGGGAGGGTTGGAGATGATCACCAACAAGCTCAAGAGCTATTTTGTCAACGTGATCGATGCAGACACCTTCAGTCTGAGCAAAACCTCGGGCGGAGAGGTGCTGACATACACTGAGGTTGCCACCATGGATCTTTCGCAGTTTCATTTTGAGGGCAGGGAGCTTGGCAGCTTCTCGATCGGAGATCTGCCGCAGTCCGAGGCCTATCACATGATCATCAAGGGCAGAGTGGCAGCACCGTACCGTTACGTGCATCCCTCCAACCGTGCGTATTATGCAACCAGCACGGGCGGTAAGGGATACGACGGTGCATACGTGGATACCTACGGCAGCGTGCATTTGGGTGACAACGGCGGCTGGGGCTATATCAAGGCTGACGTTTACTTTGAGTTTTGGGAAGCGCAGCACGTGTTCCAGATCACCGAAACGGACACGGTGGCTTACGACAGCACCAACTGGCCGACCTTTATTCACACAAGAGCGTATAACCATTGGCGGCTGGACGGCGACAGCATCGCGTCCATCTACTTTGGCCACTCCGGCCAGCTCTGCAACGGAACGACCATCGAGATCTACGCAAGATAAGCGGTGCGTCTTTTGCAGAAAGCACAAGCAATATTGACAAACCACAGACAAAATGATATTATGTGTTATCCTGAGCGAAAAAATACCCCGGTGAGGGTGTTTTTGAGTCGAACTTTCGAAAATCTGCAATAAATTGCGGATTTTTGAAAGTCAAAGCGTCTCCCTGTGTCATCTTGAGCGGAGCAAGTCGCAGCGCGACGCAGCGAAGTCGAAACCCAAGCGAAGCGCAGGGCGACCGCTTTGCGGTCGGATCTCAGGGAGAGGCTTTGA
>JAZUSJ010000062.1:0-25816 GCA_045606685.1 Eubacteriales bacterium | reverse complement strand
TGGTCGCAATAAGTCAACCCTAGTTGAACGGCTACGGTCAACCTGAAAACAAAGCCAAAAGTTATGGCGGGAAAGCGGTATTTTTCCTTGCTTTACAAAGATTTTTCATTCTCGTGTAAGCGAGAACAATCTTGGCTTTTCCCAGTACAGTATAGCACATTTTTTACAAAAAGTCAATACGAATGACCGCTCAAAAGTACATTTCCAAGACAAAAGCATACCCCAATGCATTGTAGTTCAATCCGAAATCTTTGGGGTCAATATTGCAATCTTGCCTATATATGCAAAAAGCCTGATGATCCAAGTCATCAGGCCTTTTCTTATCTATGCAGTTGTAATATACCTCTACTTTGTCGTCGTATAAGATGATCTCCTTAACGAGCAGTTTGATCATCAGCCGAGGATCCTTTTTGAGGGCTTTCATGATGAAGCGTTTGATGTCAGCCGGGGTGATTTGTACTTTATCCTTGGATTTTTCGACAAGGATCTTCCCCTCTGCCACCTCCAAGGCGGCTTCCAATTCTTCGATACGTTGCTTTGTGGAGCTGGTGATAATACCTTGCTCCACGGCATTGAGCATATTATCAAGAGCCTTGCTGATCTTGTCTCGCTCGGCTTCCAGGATGTTCACAACGGACGTGTCGGCAAGTCTTCTTTCGTGAGCAGCAAATACACGCTCCGTGATTGTGTCAATGGTTGCCGGATCATTCAGAACCTTTAGTGTAACGTCCACGATGAGTTGTTCCAGTATCTCCTTTCGGATCATGGACTTGCGGCATTTGGAAGAATCCTTTTTTCGGGTGCTGCACTTATAGTAGCGAACCACCGCACCGGTGCTTGACGTGCCCGATTCGGATGCGATGGACTTGCCGCAATATCCACACTTCAATTTGTTACGGAGCAAATACACAACATCCTCGGGATGCTTGCCATGGCGGTTCCCGGCGGTGATCACTTGCACCGTATCAAACAAATGTTGTGGAACGATCCGAGGGAACATATCCGTGTAGGCGCCTTCGGTTTTATGGTTGTAAATACCGACATACCGCTCATTTTGCAAAATACCGTATATAATGGATTTCGTAAAGGGCTTACCTTTTCGGTGCATGATACCCTCGTCGGTCAAGGTTTTGATGATTTTCTTTCCAATCACGCCGGATGCGTACATTTCAAAGATACGAATGACGATCTTGGCTTCGTCCTCACAAATCACAAACTTTTTATTTTCCACTTTGTAGCCGTATGGAATCCCGCCGCCGGAGTAGTTGCCTTTGATACGTGTCTCGCGTTGTCCACGGCTGACTTTTTGTGCAAGCTCTACCGAGTAGTATTCAGCCATACCTTCCAGCAAGGATTCCAGAATAATGCCTTCCGGTCCTTCGGGGATATGCTCCTTGGCGGACACCAGGGATATGCCGTAATCCCGCAATGTCTTTTTGTGGATGGCCATTTCATACTTGTTTCGTGAAAAGCGGTCAAGCTTGTAGACCAATACGACGTCCCACGCCTTTTTCTGCGCGTCCTTTAACATACGCTGAAAATCGTTTCGGTTGTCGTTGGTGCCGGTCATGGCTCGGTCTATGTATGTGTCTACGACCATCATATCGTGATGCTCGGCATAGGCCATGCACTCTCTGAGCTGACCTTCGATTGATTGTTCGGTTTGCCGCTCACTGGAGTAGCGGGCATAGATGACTGCTGTTTTCATGGGTGCAATCTCCTTTCTCGTGTTTTCATCCATAAGGATACACTTTTATTCCTCGAATGTAAACTTACGGATGTGGAGAGTTTTTCGCCTTTACCGGACACTTTTGAGACACACTTGCATCGGCTTTGCCTCAATTTGTTTCTTGCTCTTATCTGCATACACTTTTCTCCTTTCTGCCCAAAGGGCACCTACACCCCATCAGAACCCACCGAAGCCGTCAAGGGAAAAGGAAAAAGTATTGCAGTCTTGTCACGATAAAAGAGCCGCCTTGAAAACAGTTCATTCTGTCATACAAGCCGGCTCTATAAATTTTCAGCGATACTTTTTCCCCCTTGACGGGGGCGGTGGCGTTCTGATAAACTCTATTATTCACTTTCTTCTTACGCTTTTCTTCATATTTAGTACGTTAGCCACGGCAAACTCAAACAGCAAGTTAGGGAATACAACAGAATGAGGCGGATTATAGACAGCTTTTTGAAGAATGAACGGAGGCAAGCGAAAAAGAAGATTACAGAGAGAGAATAAGTGCGGAAGCGGTAGAAAAATTCAAAAAAATATGTTATAATTATAAACAATAAACATCATGAAAGGGGTAAATATGAAAGTTTCAATTTTTTATTCGTGGCAATCAGATTTGCCGGGAAAAACAAACAGATATTTCATCGAGGACGCAATAGAGAAATCTCTAAAAGACATAAATAAAGACAACAGAATTGTGGCTTGCATTGACCGAGATACAAAGGATGAGCTTGGAAGCCCCGATATTCGATCTTCCATTTTTCAAAAAATAAATCACAGTAAGTTTTTTGTGTGTGATGTGTCATTGAACGATAACAATGTTCCCAATCCTAACGTACTTATTGAATTAGGATATGCAATAAAAGTATTAGGATGGAGTAAAATAATTTGCTTGTTTAATTCTCAAACGGGCAGAATTGAAGATTTACCATTTGATATTAACCATAATAGAGTAACACCATATAATCCTGATACGGTTGGCACAAAAAAGAAACTCGCTGAAATTATTTCTCTTAACATAAATGATTTGTTTAAGAAAGGAAAGCTCTATAATCCCATTGAAGATCATCTGAAAAAGAAAATTGATTATATTGTTTTACAAATTGCTCGCAACATTGTAAATATATTCGACTTTGAAAAAGAAGTAAATCTTTCAACCCGTTTAGCTGAATTGGATAATCTTCCTCTTAAAGAAATGGCGTTTTTGCTCTCAAAAACTAACACGTTAGGTTTCTATTATTTGTTCGATTATGAAGAATCACAAGCAAAGTTAGAAAAGTTGCTCGATCAATTATTAAGTTGTGATTATTTTGCTGATGGGTGGAGAGAGGCAGTTATAAATTTAATTGATTGGATTGATATGTGGAATCATACTGTCGATTCTCATTTCACCCCTAATTTATTCAAAAGCACGGTAGATAGTTCTTACGAAATAAAAGATATGTATGCGGAAAATCCGACAAATCCCCCTAATTCTGTTGTGCTATTAAAACATCATAAAGGCAATGAATATTCGATTGTTCAAGGTGGTGCTTTAAGAAAATGTAATTATGATATTTCCAAGAAAATTGTTTGTATTCAAGATTGTTATGGGTATATTATTGCCACAAGAATAAAAGAGTTCCTTGCGGTTCTTGATTCGTGGTTAGAGGAATCGGGAAGTGAAATAATATTAGACCCTCATTATTATTTAATTCGTTGAAGGTGGTGACACACATTGAAATTTATAAAAGAACATAAAATTTTGTCATTACTGTTTGCTATCAGCATATTGTTGATGATTAAAAACTCAAAAATACCATATCCATTTGATCCCCCTGCTTTTGTATCTTTTGTTTTTGATTCACCCAAAGGAGAGTTCTTTTCGGGGGTAATGCAAATGGTAGATATATTTGCTTCAGCTTATGTAACGAGCTTGGTTTTCTATTTTATGGTGGATTATATTCCCGCGTTAAAGGAAGAAAAAAAGGCAAAAGAAATCATAACGCCCAAGTTAGTAAATTTATATTTATACATTAGTGAACTTCTTGCAATGATAGAATTTGCGGCAAGGAAAGAAAAAATATTTCAAACGGGTAATATTGATGATATGGACAAACTTCATATCAGAGATAAAATTATTATTTGCAAGCAAAAAACTTTTAATAATGAAGTTGAAAGTGGAACATCACCATATTCTTATAATTTGTTGAAAGATTGTGATAAGTTTAGATCATTGATAATAAATACGTGTAGCGAAATATCTTGCACACCAAGTTTTTCGTACTGTGATAAACAAGTAATACATATTATTTCTGAAATACAACTTTCCGAATTGCTACGGATGCTTCCCAAGCCAAACGATTTTTTGTTGAAATTTGATTTTGCAGATATATCGTATATAGGATTAGGAAAGGGATATGAACAGCTTGTTTCTATTTATGAGAAATTAGCCGATTTTGTTGATACAAGGCACGCTTACCAAATGGTCGATATATCAAATGATGAAATAGACGAATGGCAAAAAGATCAAGCAGAATCATTACAAAAACACCCCGAACTTGCACAAGTGCTTATTGAAATGCAACGCGAACACAAATAAAAACAGACGGAACGCGGCAGCCGTATTGGTGCCGCGCTCCGTCTGTCTGTTTGGGAGAGCGATGCAATTGGTATGGCTTCGTGGGAAAAACGATGTTATGCTCACGAAACAACCGGAAAAGTATAATAAATAAACACTAAACATAACCCAATATTTCTGCCTTTACAAAAACCGATTTTTATGCTATAATAAAAAAGTCAAAATCACCACATATGCAGAAATGGAGATTATACCATGACCTACCGCATTGCCATCTGCGACGACGAGCAGAACCAAATTGAATATCTGACCTCCGTTGTATCTGCATGGAGCAACGAAAACGGTCACATCTGCGAGATTCGTTCCTTCCCCTCCGCAGAGGCATTTCTGTTTGCGTATGAGGATGACAAAGCATATGACATCCTTCTGCTCGATGTGGAAATGAGAAATTTAACGGGTGTCGATCTGGCAAAATGTATCCGTAAGGAAAATGAGACCGTACAAATCGTTTTTGTCACAGGCTACGCCGATTATATATCCGAGGGTTACGAGGTGGATGCGCTCCACTATCTCATGAAGCCTGTATCCCCCAAGAAGTTATGCTCCGTTCTCGACAAAGCCACGCACAATCTTGAAAAAGCAGAAAAACGCATACGTATCACCTATGATCGCCAGGTTGATTTTGTACCCTTGTCGCAGATTACATACATCGAAGCACAAAAACAGTACGTGCTGATTCAAACAGTCGCAAAAACCTACCGCATGAAATGCTCTCTGGCTGATATGGAGACTCAGCTCGACGAGTATTTCTATAAATGCCAACGGTCTTTTATCGTAAATCTGCGATATGTTACCCGCATCAATGGCGATTGCGTCACGTTGAAAAACGGTGCGGAAGTGCCGATCAGCCGCGGCATGGCTGAAAAGATTGGTAAAGAAATCATACGGTTGTTTTAAGAGGTGCCTATGTTATTTCAAAAATGGATAGATAAGCGGATCGAAGCATATCAAAGTGACTTGCTGCAAAAATACTGCGATGAAGTAGAGTCCATGTACACGAAAATGCGTGGATGGCGACACGATTACCACAATCACATACAGGCTTTACAGGCAAGCATGGCACTTGGGAATTACGATCAAGTCAACGAATACCTTCGCTCGCTGAATGAGGACCTGACGAACGTAGACTCCACGATCAAGACCGGTCGGGTTATGGCTGATGCCATCCTCAACGGCAAAATGAACATTGCCACGCAAAACAAGATTCCTGTCAATGCCAAGGCAAGAATTCCCGAGGGTACACCTGTTTCGGATGTGGATTTGTGCGTTATCATCGGAAACCTACTGGATAATGCAATTGAAGAAAACAAGAAGCTACCGGAGGAAGACCGTTTTATCCGTATTTACATCGGGCAGAAAAACACCCAGTTTTATCTTGCATTTACCAACGCAGCCGGAAAGAAACAGGAAAGACGTGGGGGTCTGTTCAGTTCCACGAAGGGCTCCTCGCATGGCTTCGGACTTGCCAGAGTGGAGAGTGTTGTCAAGAAATACGGCGGACTGTTCTCGGCTGATAGCGAGGACGGGGGCTTTACAGCTGAGATATTGATACCTCTTGCATGACACAAGTGCATTTCGTACACCGAAAACAACGTTTGGTACACGAAATGCACTTTTTTATGTGGGGATGTGTTATGATATGGTCGCAACGAAAGGAGGTTTCGTTATGGCGAAAAAAGATAAGAAGAAAAAAGAACCCAAGCGCAAGCCAAAGTACGGATTGTTCTCTTGTGTGGGGTACATTTATCGGCTGCTTTGGAAATATGAGCGAAGATTGGCATTTGTGGGAATATTCACCGTTCCCATCTCGCTTTGCCTGTCTGCATTGGCGCTCTATACACCATCCGCAATTCTTTCGGTATTGGAGGTATCGGAGCGGTTCTCGTATATTGCTCTCGTTATTGTCGGGTTGCTTTTAGCAAAACTTCTGTTTGATTTGATCAACAGCATTCTTAGCAATCGAATCTCCAACGCCGAACATTATGTTCTCAAACGAATGCATTATATGTGGAATGAACGTCAACGAGATCGAGATTGGTATCTTGATTTCGAACCCGAAATCGAAAAAATCAATGATCGTGCTGGTAATACGATACAAAACAACCACACAGCGGGTGTGCATTTTCCGATGGATTTTTCCAATATGCTCGCACAGCTTTTGAATTTTATACTGTTCGGCTCGGTCATCTCTCTGCTTCATCCCGTTATCATTCTCCTCCTTGCGGTTGGAGCTGTATTAAATGCTCTCATGAGCCGTTGGCAAACAAATAAAAACAGGCTCGATATGGATGTCCGTAATGACCTTGATAAAAAGATTAACTACTGTACGTTTGGAATGTCTCAAGATTTCAAATATGCAAAAGATGTTCGCCTTTACAGTATGGCAACATCGATCAGCAATCGCTTGAATAAACTTTTTAAGTTGAGAGAAAACGAACAAAAGAAAATAGAAAATCACGGTATCGTTACAGCTATCGTTAGTTTTCTTATCGTACTCATTCGTGACGGTGCTGCGTATGCGTTTCTGATCTACAAAGCTACGCAAGGCGAGGTGGATGCTGCCTCCTTCGTTCTGTACTTTACAGCAATTGCTTCTATGTCCGGGCTGATGGGAGGAATCCTGGGCACCTTTGAGCGCGTGTTTTCCGGTGCACTACAGATCTCAGATTATCGTGAAGCCATGGAGATTCCGGACCGACTCAATCGAGGCGAAGGAATTCCTGTACCTACTGCCCCCTTCTCCATTGAATTCAAAGATGTATCATTCAAATACCCGATGGGAGAGAAAAACGTTCTCGAACACGTATCGTTCAGAATTGAACCGGGAGAGAAGATCGCCCTTGTAGGCTTGAACGGCGCTGGAAAAACGACGCTTACTCTGCTCATGTGCGGAATGTTTTTGCCGGACGAAGGTGAAATATTACTGGATGGTCATCCCCTGACCGACTACAATCGAGACGAAATGTACTCTCTTTTTGGCTTTATCCCTCAGAATTATCATCTACTCCCCATTTCAATCGCACGAAATATTGCTTCTGCCATGACAGATGAGGAAATAGACCGTGAAAAGCTGAATCGTTGTATTGAGATTGCAGGCTTGGAAGAAAAAATCACCTCCCTGGAAAAAGGGGCTGATACCCCTCTGAATCGAGAGGTGAATCCCGATGGAATCGAGCTTTCGGGTGGCGAGATCCAAAAGCTACTGCTGGCCAGACTGCTGTACAAAAATCCATTCTGTATCATTTTGGATGAGCCTACAGCGGCACTGGATCCCCTCGCCGAAGACAGAATATACCGCAGATATAACGAAATAGCCAGTCATGCAACATCTGTGTTTATCTCTCACAGACTGGCATCTACGAGATTCTGTGACAGGATCTTTTTGCTCGATGGAGCAAATTTTGCCGAGGTGGGAACCCACGACGAGTTGATGAAGCTGAATGGAAAATATCGTGAACTGTTCGATGTTCAGTCCAAATACTACAGAGAGGAGGAGAGTGACCATGAGCAATAACAACAAACGAACGCTGCGTGAGGATTGGCGCATGATCAAACGCGCCGTCGGCATATTAAATGAAATCATGCCGCATTTCTGGTTTTGGCAGGTGGTTTGTACCCTTCTTGAAACCTTTACGCCTTATTTTGGCGTGTATATGTCAGCACTTATGGTCAACGAGCTCGCCGGGGATTGTGATATTGAAAAGTTGCTTTCCTATGCTGCAATTACAGTAATCGGTATCTTTGTCATATCCATTATCATAAGGCTCATACAGCGAAAACGTACACTCAAGGACTATATGCTGTGGCAGCAACACGAAGCGTATATCATTCATGCCCAGAATCATCTACAGTATGAGCATCTGGAAAATCCTGACGTCGTATTAAGACGTTCTAAAATTTGGGGTGCATTTAATGCAACAGGCGGAGGCTTGCCGGTTGTTAAATGGTCTGTTCAAGGGATACTCAGCAGTATTCTGAATATCATTTTCTCGGTATCTCTCACGATCTCCATGTTCGCGATGGTAGCCGATGGTGAATTCACAGGCATATGGGCTTTTATTAATTCTCCACTTTCGGCAGTGATCATTGTTGTTTTGATAGCTGTTAACACATTTTTTACCATAAAAATATCAGCTAATGCAACAGTGCGAATGAACGAAGCGGTTTCAGATTTGGCCCATAACAATATCCATTATTCTGCGTATAAACGGATGTGGGGATCAGATATGATCGTATTCAACCTTAACCGTATTGCAGTTGAAGAATTTCGTCGACATATGCTCCGCCCTGAGTGGGTTGCGAAAAAGGAGAAAATACAGAATCAACACAGTATTTGTTCAAACATTTTGAGTGCTGTGATGAACATTCTGCTGTTTATATTCGTAGCTGCTAAAGCGTTCATTGGTGTCTTTGGAATCGGTAATTTCATATTGTACCAAAACACTATCAGTCGTTTTGTAGATGCGGTATCAAGTTTGGCGTCCGAAATCGGAAGACTTCGACACAACAACGTTTATCTTGAAGAACTGTATGATTATCTCGATCTGCCAAACGATATGTACAAGGGTACGCTTGCCGTGGAGAAGCGCGATGACAACGACTACGAAATTGAATTTCGTGATGTCAGCTTCAAATATCCGCGCACCGAAAATTGGGTTCTTCGCCACGTCAACATGAAGTTCAAGATCGGTGATAAATTGGCCATCGTAGGTGAAAACGGCTCGGGCAAAACCACTTTCATTAAGCTCTTATGCCGTTTGTATGATCCGACGGAGGGCAAGATCCTGCTCAACGGCATCGACATCACACGGTATCGGTATGACGAATATATGGCACTGTTCTCGGTAGTATTTCAGGACTTTACGCTGTTCGCGTTCCCCCTTGGAGAAGTCGTGGCAGCAGATTATACTTATGATGTCACTAAAGTACGGGATTGTCTGATCCGCGCAGGCATGGGAGACAAGCTTGCGGATCTGGATAACGACCCGCAGGCTACGGAAAAGGATGCGCTGAAACGCGCCATTGGCAGAGATTACGACAGAGAAGGTATTGATTTCTCCGGCGGTGAGATGCAGAAAATCGCGCTGGCACGTGCATTGTATAAGGATGCACCGTTTGTGATTCTGGACGAGCCCACAGCCGCACTTGATCCCATTGCCGAAGCGGCTGTATATGAGAATTTCAATGAGCTTGTCAAAGATAAAACGGCTGTATTCATCAGTCACAGATTGTCCTCCTGCCGATTCTGCGACCATATTGCCGTATTCGATCACGGTCAGATGATTCAGCATGGATCGCACGACGCGCTTCTCGCAGACGAAAGCAATAAATACTATGAGCTTTGGCACGCCCAGGCACAGTATTACACAGAACAGGAGGCTACTTGATTTGAACAAGCTGAATCGCAAGCTACTGCTCATCAAAAACCTTCTTGGAGAGATTGAGGTCGAATGTGAATTCGCATTGCTTTTACACGAAGATAGTCAAAGGCAACAGATCAATCCGGATATTGCCGAGAACCTGCAAATTCATTTTGAGATCGTAAAATATATTGTGAATATAGCAGAAGTGCCGGAAAACACCTGTGCTATGCGCGCATATCTAAATTCGGATAATCATGTACAGCGTGTTGAATTCTATTCTACTCCTCTTTCGGTGTCATCTAAAAATCTTGAAATTGATGTTCGATGGTTGGGTGTAGCAGAATAAAATAGTGTTAAAAAACCGCCGAGAGTAACAGTTTAGTTGCTCTCGGCTTTGGATAGACCAAAAGGATGTGAGTTTTATGAAAGCAAAACGAAAAGAAAAGAAAAAATACAATTCCATCAGCAATATTCTTTGGGCTCTGCGTCGTATGTGGCGGATGGATCCGAAATTCTGTCTCTCCTTCTTCGTATGTATTCCCACCAGCATTCTGGCAAGCTTGGCAGGAAACTATTTCCCGAAGGTACTGATTGACACTTTGGGTGCAAACGAACCCTTCAGCCGCGTTGCCGCCATCATTGGAGTATACATGGCGTCTCTTTTAATCTTGGAACTGCTCGTTGGTTTTCTGAACACCCGAACCCAAGCCCGTCGCTATTCCATCTCCGGTCGTTATCAACTCGAAATGCAACATAAGGAGGATGTTACGGATTGCGAAAATCACGAGCGCCAGCAGTTCCGCAAGCTGCGCGATCTCTCCTGGAGCGATTCCTCCTGTGGCAATGCGGCGGTCGAATTTTTTTGGAGCGACCTGGTAAACCTGTTGCGCTCCATCCTCGGAATCGTGGTGTATGCCTCACTGATGTCGGTCATCAATCCCATCCTTCTGGTGGTGATTTTGGTCGTATCTCTCTTGTCCTATGTGCCGTCGCGCTGGCAGTCTGCTTATACCGATAAGCACAAGGATCAATGGGAAAAGGAAGCACGAAAGCGCGGCTATCTGGAAGCCATGTCCGAGGATTTTGGCAAGGCCAAGGACGTCAAGCTCTATAATATGAGCGGCTGGATCACCAAAATGATCCGAGATTTTCAGGCTTACCAGCTCATGTGGGATAGGCGGTGCTCCCTGCGGGGGCTGTGGGCAGCCATCTTCTCGGCAGTGCTCACGTTTATCCAGAATGGTGCGGCTTACCTGCTTCTTATTCTCTCGCTGATTGACGGGAGCATTTCGGTGGGTGATTTCGTTTTTTTCTTCGGTGCCGTTGCCACTGTCGGCGATTATCTGCGAGGAATCATCAACCAGACCGCGGCCTTGGCTGCCCGTGCTGATAAAATTGCTTACTATCGGGAATTTTTTGACATTGAGGACAAATTCAACCACGGCGAGGGTTATCCTCTCCCGCCCCAAGGAACCCCTGTAAAGATTGAATTTCGAGACGTGTGGTACAAGTACGAGGGTGCAGAGGACTTTACTCTAAAGGGTATCAGTCTGACCATCGAGGCAGGGGAGCGGCTGGCGCTCGTCGGCGTAAACGGTGCAGGCAAGACCACCCTGATAAAGCTGCTCTGTGGCTTCTATATGCCCACCAAGGGCGAGATCCTGGTGAACGGTCAACCCATACCCGCTTACAACATTGAGGAATACTACTCCATCATCTCCGCCGTATTTCAAGACATCCATATTCCCGCCATGACCATAAATCAGTTCATCACGAGCTGTGACGATGAGTACGAGCGGAGCAATGACGAAACCGGAGACCGTACCCGCGCCGAAGCAGCCGTGCGGAAAAGCGGCCTTGGGGAAAAATTGGGTTCCCTCCCGAACGGCATGGACACATACCTCTGTAAGGGCATATTCGACGACGCCATCGACCTATCGGGCGGGGAAGCCCAAAAGCTCATGCTGGCTCGCGCTATCTACAAGGGCGGCTCTCTCCTGGTGCTGGACGAACCCACCGCCGCCCTTGACCCCATCGCCGAAAATCGGCTGTATATGCAATACAACGAGCTTACCGAGAACAAGACCTCGGTCTACATCTCCCACCGCTTCGCCTCCACCCGCTTCTGCGACCGTATCATTCTGTTGGAGAACGGTGAAATTCAAGAAGCAGGAACCCATGATGAGCTGATGCAAAGGAACGGTCGGTACGCCTATATGTTTGGTGTTCAAGCGAAATACTACGAAGGAGGTACCTCCAATGAAGAAGAATAATCCCAATATTCGTGCACTCAAAATGCTGTTCAGCTTCAATCCACGATATTTTCCACTGTATACGCTGTATACCCTTGTATGGCGTGTCAGTCCCTTCTTCAATCTGTGGCTCTCCGCAGATATTGTCACGGCACTCTATGATGGCGCGGATAAAACACGAATCTGGACGCTGGTCATCATGGCTCTCGGTGGTAATCTGCTTATCGCACTCTTGAGCGCCATACTTAGGCGGATCGCTGGTCATGAATATGCCATCCTCTTTCAGAGAGAGCGGGCAGCTTTCCTGCAAAAGACCCTCTCCTTGGATTATGATAAGCTGGAGGATCCCGAAATCCGCACCCTGCGCCGTACTATTACCGAGAATTCCTATATCAATTCCAACGGTATACATCGGTTACGCTGGAGCATAGAGACAATTATTAGCTCGGTGATCCTATCGGCTATGTCAGCGGTATTCTTCATAGATATGATGATACAGATCGCCGCGGCTCCCTTTGAGCCCATGAGTATTGTTTATCTTGTGGGCATCATCATTCTATTGATTGGCATCATATGGTACGGCTTTTACAGCAATAGAAAGATGTCAGTATACAAGGATCATGTCAACAAGGCCTTGATGGACGAGAATCGCATCGGCATGGGGATGCCGCGAAACAATCGGGATATACGGCTCTATAAACAGTATATCTACTGTGAAAAGGTCACGGAACAACTGCTTACGGACACGCGAAGGACCTACTTTGACGTCAACAATCTGGACTTTAAATTGCAGATACCATCTCAGCTACTACTCTTTATCCTCCGAGCATTTCTGTATTTACTGGTATGTATGTACTGTACGGCGCAGGTGTTTCCCATCGGCAACGTCATAAAATATGTTGGGTATTTGGAGAATTTTATCTATGGTGTGAATGCCATATTCGGTGCTGTCACCAATATCCGTGCCAATACTCCCTTCATCGAGACCTACCTGTCCTTCTTCGACATTTCCAATGATATGTATCAAGGCTCCCTGACCACGGAAAAGCGTGTTGACAGACACTACGAGGTGGAGTTTCGAAATGTCAGCTTCAAATATCCCGGCTGTGAGGATTACGCCATCCGCAACCTCTCCATTAAGTTCCAAGTCGGAAGCCGTCTTGCGGTGGTGGGCATGAACGGAAGCGGTAAGACCACCTTCATCAAGCTACTCTGTCGTCTCTACGATCCCACCGAAGGGGTGATCTTGCTCAATGGTATAGACATCCGACAATACAATTATGCGGATTATCTTTCGGTTTTTTCAGTGGTATTCCAGGATTTTCGCCTATTCTCTTTTCCTTTGGCACAGAACGTGGCGGCTGCTGAAACTTACGACGAAGGCTTGGTGACTGCCTGCCTGAAAAAGGCCGGCTTTGGCGAGCGACTATCCACCATGCCTGACGGTATCCATACCCCGCTTTATAAGGATTTTGAGACCACTGGCGTGGAGGTCTCCGGCGGCGAAGCGCAAAAGATCGCCATCGCCAGAGCCCTATACAAAGACGCGCCCTTCATCATCCTCGATGAACCCACCGCCGCCCTCGATCCCATTGCCGAGGCTGAGATCTACAGCAAGTTCAACGACATCGCCGGCGATAAGACTGCCATCTATATTTCCCACCGTCTCTCCTCTTGCAAGTTCTGCGACGAGATCGCCGTTTTCCATGAGGGTCAGGTCATCCAGAAAGGAAGTCATGCCGAGCTTCTGGCAGACGAGTCGGGAAAATACTTTGAGCTTTGGAATGCACAGGCGCAGTATTACACAGAACAAGGGGCAACTTGATGTGAATAGAAAAACGCCGAGAGCAACCGTTGGTCGCTCTCGGCGATATTTTTCTCACATACGTGTGAATAAGAATCATCATGTAACAAAGTCATCTTTCCATGTCTCAAAACTATCCACCCCCGTCCCAAAACTGTCCAGTCCCGCAAGTTTACATTCCCCCTCCCGTGTGGTATAGTAATAGCAACCGCAAAGAAAGGAGGATACAGGTATGCAGGAGATCAAGATCACGGGCAATAAAACAGGACTTCGAGTACTGATCAACGAGCCACCGGATGTCAGGCAGCTCCACGATGACGATTTCAACGTATGGGCTTCAGCACTTGACTTGACACTTTCTGAGCATATAAAAAACTACTACAAGTACAAATCCAGAGATAGACCCAAAAGCAAAGAAGGTGTCGGCAAAAAGTGACACCTTCCCGCTCTGCCACATTTTCAGCTCCGAAACCCGTTGACAAATCGCCTCTTTCGTGGTATTATTCTTAACAGAACAAAGCGTTCTTTTAATGCTCAATGTTGAGAGGTACGGATATGAGAAGATTTGATGAATCCAAACTGAATGACGTGTATCAGTACATACGCGACTGTCATATCAATGAGAGAAGGTCACCCACCTTTCGTGAGATCGGTGCGGCTTGCGGGATCAGCTCTACTAGCTGGGTATCCAAGCTCATCGCAACGCTGGAGGAGCGAGAGCTAATCGAGGTCGCCTACGTGGGCGGCAGAAGGATCATTTCCATACCGGATAATCTACATATAGGACAGACCAAGCACACCTCCATCGTAGGCTCCTGTCCCTGCGGCACACCCTTGCTGGCAGTGGAGAACATCACCGCAACGGTAGCGCTTCCTGTGGAGATCTTCGGCACAGAGGAACATTTCATCCTAAGAGCGAAGGGTCAGAGCATGATCAAGCGCGGTATCTTCGATGGAGACCTCATGGTAGTCAAAGTACAGAACACCGCCAATGTCGGTGAAGTGGTGATCGCCCGACTCAACCAAGAGGAAGTCACCGCCAAGGTGCTGGCATTTGCTGACAGTCGGCATTATCTGGAACCAGCCAATGACGAAGTAGACGAGAAAGGCAAGCCCATCTATCGGGACATTCACCCTGACGGGGAGTGGGATATCCTGGGCGTAGTGGATCACGTGATCCACGCACCGTAAACGGTGCTTTGATTCAGCATCATCCAAGTACCCTTGGACTTGGAGAGATATACACGGCGTGAAAGAAGATAGGCCAAGCCGATGTGTGGCGCTTTCCACTCCCACAATAGGCGGTTTATCCGTTTCTCCTCTGTTCATGCCGAGGAAAAACAGGAGGTTTTCAACCATGGAAATTTTACGCAGTACAAAGAAGGACATAACGATCCATTGTCCGGAATGCCTAAACTATATGAAGGTCAAACGAGCCGAAAACGGCTCCTACTCCGGCAAATGCCCCGTATGCAAGGCATCCGTGTTCAGCAAAAAACACTCTGATCGGGAGCGGCATATCAAGATCATAAAAGCAACACAATGAAATAAATCATGATACGTCTGTACGGCAAGCAGAAGGTCGGGCTGAAACAGTGCCCGGGTAAATCCTTCCCCTCTACCGTATGGGTAAGGTTCGTGTCAAAGGGATACAATTCGCCTCTACGAACAGAAATCTCACAGTGAGGTTACTGTTTGCAGAGGCGTTTTTTCTCGCAACGTGACTTCGGGAAAGGAAAGAAATATGGTAACAATGGAACAGATCAAAGCAGCGCTCGCGAATATTCGCTACTATTATTCCCGTAAGGACACCTTCGCCAAGGCGTTCGATTCGGTGGGACAAAACGGTATCCTGGGAACCGTGACCCGGTACAACCAAATCATTTGCATGGCTCCTCCGAGGGTCTATGAAGTGTACGTTTGTCTCTACATCGAGTGCTGTACCTACGAGGCAGCGGCAGAGCGGCTGGGGTATTCGGTGAGTTACATTTACAAAAGCAATAAGAAGATCGTGGATTTCTTCTACGAAGCTATGAATCAGGAGGTAGCATAATGGAAAACTATATGCCCGATTATTTGCAGGGAGCGGACAACGTGTACCGCACACCTTGCTATATCGTCAAGCAGGTCATGGTCATTCAGAAGCATAAGAGGGAGAACAACGTGCTGACCAGCCATGATACCTATTACCGCCGTACGCCCAAGAGAGACCTGGCATACAATCTGGCCTTTCAGGGAAAGCGGCATATCAATGGCAAGCGGTTACCGTCTACCAATTATACTCGTACTTATGTGGAATAACAAACTCATCAAGGGCAAGAATTTCGGTTCTTGCCCTTTCGCTTTTTTATAGTATTGTAAGAGACTGTAATAGTCTGGTAAGAGAGCAAATCAAACAGGAGAAAACGAGTCACAAACATGGACAGAAAACACGCAAAAGTGTATAGAAACAAAGGAAAAGTGGGCAGTCAGAAAAGTTGAGTTTACCTTTGAAATTCGCTATACTGTATGCGTAATCACCGCAGAGAACCGCGACGCATCCGATCTCTGAACTTTGCAAAGAACAGGTGGCCACCTTCGGAGCAACGAGGTCGCAGGAAACACGATGTTTCGCAGAATGCGAAGTGATTACCGTTTATAAAACAAACGAACAACTGAATAGCCTACGGGCACCAAATCTACAAAGGAGGTTTGCACATGGCAAACGAAAAGTACAACAAGCGCAGATGGGCGATTCCGTCCAAGCGAGCCAAGGGATACGCCGAGGAGCGTAAGGCCAAGGTACATACCAAAGGCCCCAAGGAAGGAAAGCCCCTCACCGATTACGAGGCAGGCATCCGTTCCGGATACCTTCAGGCACAGTCCGATCACAGCGGCATTTTCAAGTACAAGAAGGCTCTGTCCGAGGGCAAGTCCAAGAAGGAAGCCCGCGAGATCTCCCAGCGCAAGGGCGGCTGATCCCCGTCAAAGGATCGCATAGAACCCAACCAAATCAACTGAACTAACATTACCGAAAAAGGAGGTAAAGTAACATGAACGCAGAAAAGAACATTTTCGTGGAGCGCGAGGTATTCGAGAAGGACGGCAAGTCTTACTTCTCCTACTTCATCCGTGGTAACGTCAGAGGCAAGGACGTCCGCGTGGCCATCATTCCCCCCGATAAGGGCGGTTACACCGTACTGGATATCGTCTTCGGAAGCGCCATGGCCGCCGAGCTGGTGGTCAAGCCCTTCGAGATCAAGGACGATGCCACCGGTAAGGTCATCAGCGGCAACACCTACGCCGTCAAGTCCTACGATGAGAACGGCGTGGAGTATGAGTGCGCCATCAAGCCCTTCCGCGCATCCGACAAGGCTCTGCTCAATATGCTGCTGAAGTAAGCGGCAACGGTGCAGTACTGTGATCACTGACTAAAAAACATAGTTTCTGCGGCTTGGATGCGGACAAGCCCACCCGAGCCGCAGTTTTATCACAAGCAAAGGAGGTCTTCCATGGAAGCAACCAAAACTACAAAGCCCGAGTCGGGCTTCAAGCGCACCGTCAAGAAAGCGGGCGCGAAAACCAAGGCCTTCGTGGGCAAGAAAACCGCCCAGGTCAAGGCGTATCAGAAGCAGGTCAAGAGCGATAAGGACACCGCTTATGACATCGGCTTCAAGCACGGCTGGGATGAAGCGTACAACATCCCCAAGCGTTACAGCGCAAGATCGGCAGCAGCGCAGGGCTTTAAGAAAGGCGTTGTGAACCGCTACCGTTCCGATAAGTACGCAAAGCACCACAAAACCAAATCTATCTGTTAATCAAAGGAGGAATTACCCTATGAAGAAGAATTTCAAGAAGTATCTGTCCATTCTGCTGGTCGCCGTGATGGCGTTTTCCACCCTCACCCTCGTGGCCTGCAACCCTAACAGTCTCGGCAAGGATACCGACACCGAACCCGTCAAGAACACCCCCTCTCTTTCCATCGAGACCAAGAACTCTCCCTTCATGTCTCTGTCCGCCAAGACCGTGACTCGTGCTACCACCAACGGTAACGTCCTGGAGCATATCCTGACCGCCACCGTCCTGCCCGAGTCCGCCGAGAATAAGGAAGTGGACTGGACCGTCAACTGGGAGGACACTTCCCGCACCGAGATCGTCAGCTCCTACGTGATGCTCACCACCAATGAGAACGGCGGCAATGTGGCTACCGTCACCTGTCTGAAGCCTTTCACCGGCAACGTGATCATCGAGGTTACTACCCGTGAGGGAGGCTTTACTGCACAGTGTATCTGTAAGTACGTAGGTCTGCCCTCTGAGATCGAAGTGGATCTGAGTGACCTGTCCATGGTCACCGACACCGACTGGAACGTAGACATCGTGGAGGTTGGCGGCGATCTGAGTACCACCTATCACGAGATCAGCCTGTCCAATATCTTCGGTGCCCCCGGCGCGGATTTCACCCCCGAGTATGACATCGTCATGGAGGCTCACGGCGGTATCTACACCAAGAACACCACCTATAACGCAAGCGGCGCTTTGACCGGTACCGAGAGAGTCGAGGTTCCTTTGCAGACCATTGACTTCTTTGATACCGCAGGCTACTACAGCGCTTACTTTGCCGGCACCGCCATCGTCAACCAGGTCTTTGTCGGCATCCGCGACGGTCAGCTCTACATCTCCGGTCAGGGCTATCCCGCCGCGTACAGCACCGAGAAGAAGAACACCGACAGCACCGTTTCCAAGGCTGTCTTTGACGGCTACATCGACGACATGGAGCCTTACGTGACCGTGATCCTCACCGAGAAGACCACGGGCATCACCTACACCTTCAACGTCCGCACCGTTGGCACTGTCAACAACGTCAACCTGGACTACAATGAGATCATTTTTTAAGCAGATGACCGTTGATAAAAAGACGGGCTCTGCATCCTGACAAAGGAGGAATCCCTATGAAACATAAAACCAAGCTCTTGGCTCTCATGCTGGCGGTTGTTACGGTCTTTACGGCAACGGCTCTTGTGGCCTGTACGCCCGAGGATCTGTTTCACACCGACGAAACCGACAGCGAGACGGAGATCTCCACTTCGGATACCTTGTCGGTCGAGCCTCAGAGCAATCCCTACATCTCTCTTTCCGCCTCCCCCGTTACGGTCTCCGTGACGGAAAAGGCAACAACCCTGACCCAGACCCTGACCGCTACCATCATTCCCGTAACGGCGGCGAATAAGGAGGTGGATTGGTCTGTGGCTTGGGCGGATACCGCCAATACCCGTAACGTTACGGACTATCTGACCGTTACCCCCAAGTCCAGCGGCAGTACTACCGCAACGGTAGCCTGCTTCAAGCCCTTTGAGGGGAACATCATCATTACCGTGACCACCCGTGACAGCGGCTTCTGGGCGCAGTGCGTGGTAGATTACGTGGGCAAGCCTACGGATATGGTCTTTACCACCACGCTTACCCCTGCTGCCAACGGCTACCACGTGGCTCCCGAGGGCAGCTATACCTTCAACGTAGCCCTGACCAATCCTCTCGGTACGGTGGGCGAGCAGTTCAACAACATCGAGGTGGATGTGAGTGCGGTTGGCTCGGTGATCCTAGGCTACCGCGAATACTATACCGCTACCTCGACCGAGAAGTGGTTCGACGCATCCGACGTGACGGTGGAGCTCAAGACCCTGACGGACAAGTTTATCTCTGTCAGCTATAACAATGGGGTACTGACCGTCAATACTTTGGGTGCTATTGAGGACTACTACGAGAGTGTGCAGCGTTTGGACGCAGGACGTACCAAGGCCTATAAGAACCAGTTCCGTTCTTACGTCAATGACTGCTACTTCACGGTCACGCTGACCGAAAAAACCTCGGGGCTGTCCAAGACCATCAAGATCCGCTTCGACAACACTGCTGTGGCAAGCATCTCCCTTGACCATGACAGAATGAGCTTTTAAGGAGGTGAGTTCATGAATTGGAGTAAAATCATCATCTATGCCCTGATCATCCTTGCCCTCATCGGCGTTCTGGGCTTTATCATCTACTTCACCGGCGGCTTTACCACTGAGTTTACCGGCTTTTACGTAAACGTGGACGGTGAGGACGTGTTGAGTACGGGCAGTAACTTCCAGACCAGCCACGATGATCCCATGCACGTGGAGGTCAAGTACGTCTTTGCCTCCCCCAAGGACGAGGCCAAGGGCTACAGCGTCAAGGTCGTGCCCAATCCCATCAAGGATAAGGATTTCGACTTCCGTCTGAACGGCGACCTGTACTCCTTCCAGGCTGAGAACGAACTGACGGCAGGCTTTGAGATCAAGCAGGAGGACACGTCCTTTACCCTGACCCCCAAGGGGGATCTGACCGCTATCCTCTCGGCGGTCTACCCCGGGTACACGGTGGCTGACTGCAACGACCACGCCTACGAGAATATGTTTACCCTGATCGTCACGTCTTACAACGGAGAAGCCGAGGTTCGTGTCAATTTCACCGTCACCGAGGATATCCGAGGCGTGATCCTCGATAAGGAGGTGATCGAGTTTTGATCCATGCAGGAGCAGTTCATAAAAGTCCGCTGCTCCGCATGGCCGCCATGGTGATGGTGCTGGTGACTCTCTTTGGGGTCTTCAGCACCACCGCCTATGCGGCGGGTAACGGCAGCAGCTTCGACAATACCAAGGTACTGGATGACCTGCTTACCTCTACCGTGAACGGAAAGCCTTTCGATATCCGAAACTATCCCTTCGACGAAAACGGAGAGGTGCAGGTCATCAGCTTCATAGAATACTGTTATTCTTACAAGGCGAACCAGCGAGATAACTACGGCTTGTATATCTACGTTTACAACCCCAAGGGGTTGAATCTCTCCACCGACAGCAAGCGCAATAAGATCCAGATGGCGACTTCGTATAACAAGGACGGAAATCCCTCGGCTTATGAGAAGTTCAGTCTGGAATTTTGCAGTAAGGTGGAGTCCGGGGATTACAAGAACCTTTTCTATAAGTACAAGGTCATCGATCGCAAGATTGATGGCACCACCTTCGACCAACGTGTCAACAGCAACGAGCGGCGCTACGATATTTCGGGCATCGAATTGGCTGTTCACGGCTCAGGTACTGTCACCGAATACCACGTAGGTACCACCTACCGCTTCACCGGTTATGCGGCGGGCTACGGACAGAACGGAACTGACGTCAGCACCCTGCATTGCGAGATCGAGAAGCTGGAAACCATCTCTTTGTCGGTTAAGCACACATTCTTCCGTTCCGAGACTTCGACCCTCGGCGCGGGTCACCAGAACCAGTTGGATACCGTGTATTTCACCGTTCCCAAGAGCTACATTGAGGAATACGGCAAGCTCCAACGCATCAAGGCAGAGTGGTACGAATACAAGACCAAGGACATTCTGGTAACGAGCAACGCTTCCTTTTACGCGGCAGCAAAGCCTTACATCGGCGTACCGTTAGGTTCCTCACCGAACCAGTACGGACAGTATGAGTACGTGGAGGACATCGGCTACAGCCTGGGCATCGGTGCCGGTAAGGCGGGCGATATGTACGTGGCTCAATGGGGCTGGAATCTCGGAACCGGGTATTTTCACTCACCCACTAACGTGCTGTACTATATGTTCTACGTCAGCGACATTGAGGAGTACGACCCATACGCCAAGAAGGTCAGTTCCGGCGGTGTCGAGAGTAACGAGCTTTACGAGTACATCCGCAATTACAGCAAAACCTTTGTGGACGGACGGTTGCCCATCAAGAATGGCACCATCAGTGCGGATCTCTTTGAGGCTGACATTGACGAGAGCCGAAAGATGGACAACGAAAGCGGCAAGATTCAGATGGGCTACAGCTGCTATGATTTTGACGCTGATTTGGACACCCAAGTGCTGTCCTCTTGGTCAGAAAACGACGCCAGCTTTTGGGAGACCTGGCAGAATTTCGGTTTGGGCTCCGCTTTCACAGGTGGTCCCGATGAAGCCAGCCGTGTGGTTGCACCCATTCAGATTCTCCAAGCCGACGATCTGGACGGCAACAACGAAACCATTTCCGAGCGCCTGCTCGTCAATATGCAGGACGTGGATTCTATCCGCGAGACCTACACCGAAGCCACCGAGAACGATGAGGTAGTGGTGCTGTTCCGCTTCGCCACCAGCGATTATTTTTCCCAAGCAGCGGTCATCATCGAGCCCGACGCGGGATTTCTTGGCGCAGATAAGAAGTATGAGAATCAGGCGTACATCGCAAGCGAAAGTGTGTTCTTTGACTTCGATATCATCCAACTCACCTTCAACAAGGAGGGCATCTACACCGTGATCCCCGTGGTGGCTGATCCCATTGATGCCATTGCCGGTATCACGCCTCCCGTAGACCTCCCCGGGGAGCTCGAATGGTATCAGATAGTCTTCGCTTTGGTGTTGCTCGTCCTGCTCATCGTATTGCTGGCTCCTTTGTGGCCGTATATTTTGCAGGCAATTCTGTGGGTATATGACTACATTGCCAAGGGTGTTCGGGCAGTCGCGCGGCTCATCCGAAAACGAAAAAGCAATCGCGATAAGGAGGATTAGTGCATGAAAACGGCTAAGAGAATACTTGCTGTCATTCTCCTTGCCGTGATCCTTTGGGCAGTCGGCTATCTCGTGTTCACGGGACGTCGGCTGCCCTCTGTGTTTACGGAGGAACCCGTGACAAAAACGACTATTGAAATCTACGAAGGGAGCGTGACAAATGGAGAAAGGAAAACAGAAACAACAACGGAAACGACAGAAACGACTTGCGGCTCTTAATTGGCTCACTACATTGGCGGTATTTGCGTGGACGGTATGGCAAGCAGTGACTACGTTTCAAATGTCCTACCTCCGCATGGGTGAGGCGTTCCGGGATTTCGGGCTGTCTATCAAGTTCTTTTTCTGCTTGCTATTGGGCCTCCCCAATTATACTATGCCCACCGTCAACAATTTCTCTGATGTGATGCCGTGGCAGCTCATCCCCGAGGAATGGGCAGCGTTCCGGGCGAGTATTGTAGACTATTTCGGACTCCTGTTCCAAGGGAGCAATCTAAAAGCCTATGGGGAGGCAATCATGGGCGTTACAGAGACGGTTGCCAAGGCCGGACTGGTGCTTCTGCCGTGCGTGCTGATACTGGCGATAGCAGTCAAGCAACTCTACCGTAGCGGAAATACCAAGCACAATCAAGACACGGTGCCGTTGATATTGTTTAAGCGGTATGCACAGGCGTATTACCAACCGATCAAGCGGTTTGTGTTGGGCTATATTTCTTTTGTCAAGGAACACATCTTTCTGGTGGTTATCCTGTCCCTGATTTGGGTGTGTAGCCTGAACATCGTCACCATTGTGGTAGAGTTTCTGGCGTACTATTTCTTCTTCGCCGTGTCTTACCGCCTCGATACCCTCTACATTCAGTTCGGCAAGCTTCTGGTGGATCTGCTGGTGATTTACCACCACGTCCCTGCGTGGATTTTACTTATCATCCCCTGTGCGCTGTTCCTAAACTTCCGTAAAACCGTTGCCCTCGCCAAGCTCAGGCACATGGAGGCGCGGAACTGCGGATTCATCAATGAGCTTCCCATTGTGTCCATGACTTGTGGCTCTATGGGAAAGAAAAAGACTACGATCATTACGGACATGGCGCTTTCCCAAGAAGTGATGTTCCGTCAAAAGGCGTTGGATATACTCCAAAAGAACGATATGAAGTTTCCGTATTTCCCGTGGGTCTGTTTTGAAATGGAATTGCGACGGTGTATGGAATTTGGGACGGTGTATAACCTTGCGACCGTCAAGGCATGGGTACGATTGAAGGAACAGAGATACGCCAAACATGGGGATAGTCGCCTCCAATTATATGGCTACGACGAGGAACGGTACGGGATGAGCTATGAAAACGGTCTCACCCGCTCTGACCTTTTCGACGTTTTAGAGACCTACGCTCAAGCCTATTTCATCTACGTCATGCAGTCCAGCTTGATTATCTCAAACTACTCCATCCGCACCGATAACCGTTTCTTGGATGCAGGTAACTTTCCCATGTGGAGCTTCGATTTCTTCCGCTTTGATTATGGCAAAGGTAGCCGGTATTCTCATATCCTCGACTTTGACGTTCTCCGCCTCGGCAAGAAGGTGGTGGAGAATAACGAGAAGGCAGGTAGCTTTGAGTTTGGCGTGGTAGCGATCACCGAGGTCGGCAAGGAGCGCGGCAATAACCTGGAGCTGAAGGAGGTCAAGAAGGGACAGGACGAGACCAATCAGAAAAATGACCTGTTCAATGCGTGGCTGAAAATGTGCCGCCATTCAGCAACCGTGGATCATTTTCCGTTTATCAAGGTATTCACCGACGAGCAGAGACCCGAGAGTTGGGGCGCAGATGCACGCGACCTTGCGGATATCGTCCATATTGTGTCCTCAGGCGAACAACGACTTGCCCTGCCGTTTTTCACGATTGAGGAAATGGTGCAGGAGTGGCTGTTTGATCGGTTCATGGCTTTGTACTATGATTTCCGTCACAGACGCGGGGATAACACGCTATTGGTGCATATTCTCAAATCGGTTACAGCGGTAATCTATCGGTATTATGTTACCACCTATAACCGTTATGGGTATAGCATTACTAAGATAGAAAAGGAGCGCGGCACACAGGACGGCAACATGGAAAAGAAGAAATACTACTTGATGAATCAGAAGATTTACGCCAACCGATTTTCTACCGACTGCTTTAGTGATTACTTTAACGACATGGCCAAGAAGTCCAAGATGGGGCTTCACGATTACCTAACTTACCAAACCGAAAAAGCAACAGTGGAGGAACTGAAAATGCAGAACAGCTATTTCATTAACGGACTATACAAACGCTGACAGGCTCGCATAGAGCGTCTGTAGCGGACAGTCGGCGTAATCTATTATCGGAGGTACAACAAATGCCATACCAAGATACCAAAGTTTATTACGACGGCAGTCATTATATTGCCATCCCTAAAAGACCGGCTCCGAGGCATCGGGGCGCAAGGCTGGAAGAAGATCCCGTAGAGGTCATTGAGGACGTGCGGAACGAGTCCACAGAGGATGCAGAAAACACTACCGAAGCTCCCCAAGAGCAGCCCTCGGAAGCGCCCAAAAAGCCCGCTGTGAAGCGACGAGCCACACGGCGGGAGTTGTTCAACGAACTATATCAAAGACTCCAGAACGAGCCCAAGAGGTCAAGGAGAGGCCAGCTGATCCAGGGCATGAGACCCTACTTCAAGACCGAGCAGGAGGCTATCGAATACGTGGACAAGCACCTAGAGCGCAAGCATCGGAATCTGATCTGCCGCCGTAAGCGGTTTAGCCGCAAGGTCAATCTGCATGAGTTCAATTACTTCTGCACTTTTACCTATGACGGGAGCCTGCACACCGAAGACTCTTTCCGTAAGCGGCTCTCTGTCTGCTTCAACCGCTTTTGCTCCCGTAAGGGGTGGAAGTATGCAGGGGTCTGGGAACGCTCTCCCAAGACCGGTCGCCTTCATTTTCACGGCATCTTCTACATCCCCGAGGGAACCATGCCGGGCATTCTCTATGAGAAGGAGGACTATAACTTCAACACCCACCGCCGTCAGGTGACAATCCAGAACACGTATTTCAACGAGCGTTTCGGGCGTTGCGATATGGAACCCATCCGTGATCGGACGGAGATGGGATCTGCCATGGCGTACATCATGAAGTATATCGAAAAGTCCGGGGAGAAGATCGTCTACTCCCGTGGGCTACCCCAATACTTCAAATCGGACATACTGGACGACGATGTGGTGTGTCCCTTTGGCATGGAGGATCAGAAGCTCTTGCTTTTCGATAATTTCTCATGCTTCGAGGATGGGGTGTATATCGGGGAGGTCAGCCCCGAGGTCATCAAGCAGATGAAGAAGGCTAACTGACGGCAGATCGTCGAGCCAACCCGGTTCCATAAAATCAACGTCCGCGCCGACGGAAATCATGCGAAGGATCGCCAAGCGGCTCAGCGGCGGCCTCGCATCCCTCGGCGCCTGATTTTTCCGCGTTGCGACGGTCGTGTTGGGGCAGGCCTGAAGTC
>JAZUSJ010000061.1:0-10814 GCA_045606685.1 Eubacteriales bacterium | reverse complement strand
CACCCGCCCGTAAACACGGTGCAGGCCATGTGATCGGGGTAATCTAAAAGTGTCAGCTTTTGAAATCCTTGAATATTCATGCATCCGTCTCCCGTTTATTTACGATTGAAGAAATGATCTGCCCGTTATCCATGCGGAAGATGCGGTCGGCACGCTTGGCGATCTCCATATCGTGCGTGACCATAATCAGCGTCTGTCCCAGCAGATCCTTGGTTTCAAGCAGCAGCCGCAGCACCTCGTCGGCATTTTCCCTGTCCAGGTTGCCCGTAGGCTCATCGGCAAACACCACAAGCGGCAAATTGATCAGCGCGCGTGCAATGGCCACTCTCTGCATCTGACCGCCCGAAAGCTCGCTTGGCAGATGGTGCAGTCGGCCGCCAAGCCCGAGCGAGGCAACCAGCTTTTTGAGATTTTCCTCGTATGTGATATCCTCTTTGTTGCACATCAGCGTAGGCACCAAAATATTCTCCAGCGCCGTGAACTGCGGGATCAGATTATGGCTTTGGAACACCATGCCGATATGATTGCCGCGAAACCGCGCCAGCTCATCGTGCTTCATGGACGTGATCTCTCTGCCGCGGATGATGACCTTGCCCGCATTCGGCCGATCCAGTCCCGCCATCAGATGCAGCAGCGTGGATTTGCCCGAGCCGGAGGTACCGATGATGGCGACGAATTCGCCCTCATACACGCGCAGATTGACGCGGTTGACCGCGTTGACCACCTCATCATATTGCTTGTATTGGCGGATCAGATCCACCGTTTCCACAACAACTCTTCTGTCTTCCATGATCAAGCCTCCTCCTTCTGCTTTTGCTCTTGTGCGCGATTGCGGTGCTTCCATACCAGATACGGCACAAGGCAGGACACAAAGCCGCACGCCACGGATACGCCTGCGCACAGCGCCAGCGCCCACAGCGGCATATAATAATTGTAATTGATCGCCTGCACGATGCCAAGGCTTGGCAAAATGCGGCTGACCGTCAGATACAACACGAAATTGAATACGTAGCTCATACCCAGCGTGACAAGGAACGCAGCCACCGACAGCACCGCGCCCGCGGTCAGGTGCAGTCCCTTGATCTCACGGTCAAAGCCGCCCATGGCACGAAGCATGTAAAACTCCCCTTCTCTTCTGCGGTAGAACAGGATCTGTGAGAAGAACCAAACCAAGGGAGAAACGACCAGAATAAACACCGAGATCACGGCTGTGATCAGGTGATCCTTGCGCGCGTCCGCGATCATATCGTCAAAGAACACACCGTTCCTGCGGTAATTCCATGCAAAATCCTTTGCAAGATCTTCAATGTCCGCTGCCAGCGCATCCGCCTTGGCAAGCGAAAGGCCGTCCTCCAGATACACGGTCACCACGTCACGCGCACCGTCACGCGCGGTCAGCGCGCGGTAGGTGTCGGTCTGCATACCCACGGTCAGATAACTGTCCGAGGGGGCTTCGGTTATGATTGCGCAGATCACGTATTCGCCGGAAAAATCACTTGTCGTTCCGTAGTCGAAGGTAAAATTCTCCAGCTGCTGCAAAAGGATCTGATCGCGGCGCGTGAACATACGGTTATCCGCAATCAGCCCTTGGACGTAGGAGGCAAAATATACGGTATCTCCGACCGAAAAATCAAAGCGATGCGCACCAAGGATCTTTTCGCTGACAATGATCGCGTGCGGATTTTGCAGCACGGCATAGGGATCTCCCTCAAAGCTGTAAAGGCCTGACGCAATCGCTCCGTCGATCCACGCTTTATCCACAGCGGTATATTTATAAGAATTGGTAGCGATCTCGTATCCGTCGCGCTCACCCTCACTCAGCACACCGTATTCCCCGTAGGCAAGGGCATTCTCTTTTTTGATCAGCATATGCGCCAGCAGATCGTCCGCACGCACCAGCTCATCCGCATTGACATACGCCACGCCGTCCATGGCGCGCAGAGCCTCGCTCATGAATTGCACGTCGTCGTTCATGCTGTCCGCCTGATCAAAGGAATATATGGGACGGATCACATTGCCGTCCTCGTCCAAAACCTCCTCGCCCGGCATTGTACCAAAGGCCAGGGTGAATTCATCCACGGCAAGCTGCTGCTTGGTGGTGATCATATCCGCAATATAAAGCCCCGAGATAAACAGCGAGGCAAAGGCCACGGCTGAGCAGACAAGGCGCACGTAATACCTGCGCAATCTCCACATGCCCGCAAGCTCGTAATCCCTTGGGAATCTCTTGCCAACCAAGCGGAAGGAACGGCGCGGAGAGGCTACAAGACCTGCGTTATCGCGCGCGGTGATCAGCGTCATGGGCGTTTTGACGTTCATGGCACGCACGGGCAAAAATACCGCCAGAAGCACGGTCACGGCACAAAGCAAAAGCACCAGCAAAGGGGCAGACCATGCAAAGCGGAAAAGCACGCCCTGCGGCAGATACACGCACAGCATCAGCACGGCCGAGAGCAGCATGGACGGTAAAAAAGTCAGCGCGGCAATGGCGCAAAGCTCCCAGAAGGCTACGCGGAACAGCATGCCGAAATCCGCTCCGCAGGTCATATAGATACCGTACTGAAACTGATGATTCTCAATACGGATATTGTAAAGCACGGTCAGCACCGCGGCGCACAAAAACAGCATGCAAAAGCAGATCAGCGCATATCTCCACACGCCGGGCGTGACGTATTCGGTCTGATAGGTATAGAGCGGCGTGAAAGTAAAGCTCCAGCTTTGCAGCATGCAGCGGTCACGGAATTTGGCAAAGCTGCGCTCAATATCAGCCCCTTTGAGCGTGACGTGTCCCTCGCTGACCTCTCCCTTATCCACGATCTCGACCTCGTAAAAGGAGTCGTCCACCGCATCCTGCGCATTCAGCATGTTTTTAAAGGTAGCAGTTTGCGTTTTGGTCAGTTCAGGCACGACCACGTGATAGGAATAGGACTCGGTGACCGTGCGCTCTGCAATCATATTATTGGTATCCAGCGAAAAGGTCAACGACCAGAATATGCTCTGCACCACCAAAAGCGCAAGGAAAAAGCCCGCATATTCCCGCCTGTTGTATATGACGGTGCGGAACGCATTTTTGACCGTTCGCTTAAAGATGTTCATATCGGCTCTCCATCATTCTCAGTAATATCTTTGTACTGCAATGACCTTTCCAAGGATGTCTGCCTTATCTACCACAATGGGCTGCATGGCCTTGTTTTCGGGCTGCAGGCGATAGTGTCCGTCCTCGCGATAAAATCGCTTGACGGTTGCGCTGTCCTCCACCATGGCCACCACGATCTCACCGTTATCGGCATACGTGCAGCGGTTGACAATGACCACGTCACCGTCCAGAATGCCCGCATCGATCATACTCTCTCCCTGCACGCGCAGCGCAAACAGATTTTCCTTTTGGTATCCGCCGTGCGGAACGAACGGGATACTGCCCTCATAATTCTCCACGGCGAGAATAGGCTGCCCCGCCGTGACCTTGCCAAGCAGCGGCACGCCGCCCACACTCGGCTGATCGTCACAAAGGCGAAGCGCACGGCTTTTTCCCTCATCCTTGAGAATATAACCAAGCATCTCCAATCTGCCCAGATACATATGTACCGTGGACGTGCTTTTATAACCAAGCGCCTCGCGGATATCTCGCACGCTGGGTGCATATCCGCGCTCATTGATGGTACGGACGATATAATCGTAAACCCTTTGTTCTCTTTCATTCAGCTTTTGCATCATCAAAAACCCCGTTTCTTTACGTTATCTTCATTATATCACATCGCCCGGCATTTTGCAAACATTTGTTCCTTTTTTTACAGCGGCATTTTTCACAATATTTTCACGGTCGGTTTGTGATATTTTCATAGAAAATTTTTATATTATACTCTTGCAAAAGGTCGGAATTTGTTATATAATTATAGTGGGTGAAAATTGGGCTTCATCCGCTTTGAAACCGATAAAAAATAATATGAAGATATAAAGGAGACTCCGTTATGACCAACAACAAATACGTACTGGATTGGATCAACGAAATGGCTGAGATGACTCGTCCCGACCGCATCGTCTGGATCGATGGCACGAAAGAGCAGGCTGAGGCACTGCGTGCAGAAGCATGCGCGACGGGCGAGATGATCAAGCTCAATCAGGATCTGCTGCCCGGCTGCTACCTGCACCGCACCGCTGTCAACGACGTTGCCCGCGTTGAAGCAAGAACCTTTATCTGCACACCTACCAAGGAAGAGGCAGGTAACATCAACAACTGGATGGCACCCGATGAAATGTACGCCAAGCTCAAGAAGCTGTACACAGGCTCCATGAAGGGACGCACCATGTACGTCATTCCCTATTCCATGTCCATCGTTGGCTCTCCCTTTGCAAAGTACGGCATTGAGCTGACCGACTCGATTTACGTCGTACTCAACATGCTGATCATGACGCGTGTCGGCACTGACGTGCTGGAAGCACTTGGCGACTCCCCCGATTACATCAAGGGCCTGCATGCAAAGGCTGACCTTGACGAGAACAACCGTTACATCACCCACTTCCCCCAGGATAACACCATCATGAGCGTCAACTCCGGCTACGGCGGCAACGTGCTGCTGGGCAAGAAGTGCTTTGCTTTGCGTATTGCATCCTACCTTGGCAGAAAAGAGGGCTGGATGGCTGAGCATATGCTGATTCTGGGCGTGACTTACCCGAATGGCGAGAAGAAGTATCTGACCGCTGCATTCCCCTCCGCTTGCGGCAAGACCAACCTCGCGATGCTGATCCCCCCCAAGTTCTATACCGAGCAGGGCTACAAGGTCGAGTGCATCGGTGACGATATCGCTTGGCTGCGTGTCGGTGAGGACGGCAGACTCTGGGCTGTCAACCCCGAGAACGGCTTCTTTGGCGTCGCTCCCGGCACCAACGCACAGTCCAACCCCAACGCGCTGGCTTCTACCATGCGCGACACCATCTTCACCAACGTCTGCCACAATCTTGATAACAACACGGTTTGGTGGGAAGGCCTTGATAACGATCCCCCCAAGAACGCACTCAACTGGAGAGGCGAGGTCTGGGATTACACCAAGTATGACAAGAACGATAAGGTCGGCACCTCCGGTGCGCACCCCAACTCCCGCTTCACCGCAATGGCTACCAACTGCCCCTGCCTGTCCGAGGCTTACTACAAGCCCGAGGGCGTGCCGGTAAGTGCCATCGTATTCGGCGGCAGACGCGCAAAGACCGCTCCCCTGGTTTACCAGTCCACCTCCTGGCAGCACGGTGCATTCGTAGGCTCTATCATGGCCTCCGAGACCACTGCAGCCGCTGCAGGTGCTGTTGGCGTGGTTCGTCGCGATCCCATGGCAATGCGTCCCTTCGTGGGCTACGATATGGGCGAGTACTTCGGCCATTGGCTCAAGATGGGTACCACCATTCCCAATCCCCCCAAGATCTTCCACGTCAACTGGTTCAGAACCGATGCTGACGGTCACTTCATCTGGCCCGGCTTTGGCGACAACATGCGCGTGCTTGCATGGATCCTTGACCGCTGCGACGGCAAAGTCGGCGCGACCATGTCGCCCATCGGTTACCTGCCCCTGCCCGAGGACATTTGCACCGAGGGACTGGAGGGTATCGACACCGAAACCATCCGTGACCTGCTCAGCGTTGACGTTGACTCCTGGCTGGAGGACGTTGCAAACATCCGCGACTTCTATGCGCAGATCGGTGCAAGCGTTCCCGCAACCATGCACGCAGAGCTGGATGCGCTGGAGGCAAGATTGCTGGCAGCAAAGTAATCAACATAAAAAAGAAAGCTCTTGTTCGCAAGGGCTTTCTTTTTTGAATTTTTTCCCGAAAAGCGAGACTTTTTTCAAAAATAGTTGTCTGTATAGGTGAAAGGTCTAAATGCCGTGCGAAAAAAATGCAGCGTGATGCTGCAAGAAAGGGTTATTATGGATAAACGCAGACCAAAACTTTTTTCTGTTGCATCTATTATTTTTTGTGTGGTGCTTTTGGCGGTGGGCTTTTGTGCGTTGGATTACGCGCTTTCCTTGCGTATACGCGAGGACCACAGCGTTGCATCTTATTTCAACGAGCAGTATTCGGAGTATAACGGTGGAGCATCAGCCAAGGCCTTTTTTGATGAATTTACAAATACAGAAGGCTATCAAGACATTGCGTTTCACTACATAGATGCTGAAAAAATCATTTCTCTGCACAAATACTATACCGTATTTGTGTTGGACGTTTATTATACCTTCGATGGTTTTTCAAGGGTATATCATGCAATTGCGGATCAACGTATTGCATCGGGCGGATACGGTGCATTTGATATCTATTTTATGGACACCGACGATGAGATATATCGGAATAACAACGCATACGTGATGTTCGATGCGCAGCACAATACAATTCGATACGTTTTTATCTGTAATTGCTCGGATAACGTGCATCCGGAAACCGTTCTTTCATGGTCATTTGATATCGGTTGGAACGACTCGGAAAAGGATCTGATCTTTGATTATTCCGATTTGCCGTCTTAAAAAAACCATACCACACTCGGATTTGGCCGATATCAAGCGGTGCATCCTATTTTTTTCTCTCCCCTCTTGCAAAGCGCACGATTTCGTTGTATAATAGGTATATACGACTCAAAGGAGGCTGCCATGAAACTGACTTTTCTCGGTACGGGGGCTGCCGATTGGGATATCAACCAATACGACGCCATGCCCGAATTCCGCCGCTTTTCCTCGGCCCTGGTCAACGACGACCTGCTAATCGATCCAGGCCCGCACATATTCCATTTTGCCGAAAAGAACGGCACGCCTGATCTGCTTGACGGCGTCAAGAATATCATTGTCACGCACTCGCACGGGGATCATTTCTGCCCCGAAACCGTGGCACAGCTGTGTGAAGGCCGTGACTGCACCATCTGGTGCGCCCCCGAATGCATGAAGGTGCTGAACGCCAAGCTTGGCAACGAGGCGGCCTTGGGCATTCAGTTCCGCTCGACCGAGATCGGCAAAACCTACGAGATCGGTGACTACCGCATCACCCCTTTGCGCTCCAACCATTTTGCCACGCCCGGTGAGATCACGCGCGTCTACCTGATCGAGCGCAATGGCCGCATCCTGTTTTACGGCTGCGACAGCGCATGGCTGCCCACCGAGACCTGGAACTTCATGCGCGAGTTACCCATCAACACGCTGGTCATGGAGCTGACCTGCGGTGAGATCGCCACCTACGACTGGCGCATTTTTGAGCATAACACGCCCGAAATGCTGGAGATCATGCTGACCATGTTCCGCAAATACAATCTCTTTGCGCCCGACGCCAAATTTTACGTCTCGCACATGGCGCGCACGCTGCACGGGGATCACGCGTCGGTCGTGCGCCTACTTGAGCCCATGGGTGTTACCCCCGCATATGACGGCTTGCAAATTGAAATCTGAATTGCAATATATAAAGGAGAGAGAAAATGGCTAACAAAATCAGAGTTACGGCATGGAACGAATTCCGCCACGAAAAACACAATGATTACGTCAGATCCATCTACCCCGATGGGATTCACGGACTGATCAAGCAGTTTCTTGAGACCAACGATGACATTGAGGTCACGCTGGCAGCTCTTGACGATCCCGAAAACGGTCTTCCCGACGAGGTGCTGAATAACACCGACGTGCTGATCTGGTGGGGACACATGGCGCACCACGAAGTACCCGATGATCTGGTAGAGCGCATCCGCCACCGCGTTTACACCAAGGGTATGGGACTGATCGTACTGCACTCGGGACATCACTCCAAGGTGTTCCGCAACGTCGTCGGCACCAACGGCAACCTCTCCTGGGGAAGAGATCAGAAAGAGGTCGTTTGGAATCTGCTTCCCTCTCACCCCATCGCAGCCGGCATCCCGGATCACTTCACGCTGGAGACCGAGGAGCTTTACTGCGAGCCCTTCTACGTGCCGCAGCCCGATGCGCTTGTGTTCGGCTCCTGGTTTGAGGACGGCTTTATCTTCCGCAGCGGTCTTTGCTACCTGCGCGGCGCGGGCAAGGTATTCTACTTCCAGCCCGGTCACGAGTCCTGCCCCTCCTATCACAACCAGTACGTGCAAAAGATCATCACCAACGCTGTTCGCTGGGCAAAGCCCGCAGATTTCGGCTACGAGATCCCCGAGGGCGCACCCATGATGACCTATAAGCCGATTGACGAGTTTAAGAGCTAAAAAAAACACAGGACGGATGCAAACGCATCCGTCCTGTGTTTTTATAACAAATCAAAATCACTTTGCCTTGTACGTAATATTCCTGATCACGCCAAACGCGCCAAGGGCAATTCCAATCAGAGCCGTCACCGTCAGCATGACAAACAGCCACAGGGTATTTGTCCCCATTAAAAATCCGATAAAGCCCTCAAAGACATAACGATTATAAGACACACTCCAAGGATTGAATGCAGCGCAAATCGCCAGCGCAATGATACCCAGCAAGGACATGGACGTAAACGTCAGCCCACCGAAAAAGCACCACGTATATCCTTGCGGCGGCTTTTTTCGCCCGACCTGTTGTTGTTCGGTAACGGTTTGTTGCGCGTATGTACCGCCCTTGATCAGATAATCTGTGGTCACGCCAAACAGATCGCTGAGCTTGATGATATATTCCATATCGGGCGTGGACTGATCCAGCTCCCATTTCGAGATGGTTTGTCTTGTCAGATTCAGCTGCTCCGCCAATTGCTCCTGTGACATTCCCCTGCTTTTGCGCAAGGTCGCCAATATTTCTCCAAATGCCATGTCAGCACCTCCTTTGTTCTTGTCTGTATTATAGCATTCGCAGGGGCAGAATTCAACCAATTTTCGCAGGAAATTCCGCAACGCAGCGTTGCGCAATAGGTTTTTGTGGCTGTTTTCTTGATATTTCAACGAAAAAGACAAAAGATATGCGCGGGATATCCATATCCCGCGCCATGCATCATTATTTATGTGAGAAAACCGTTTCCGTTCTTTTTTTGAGCAAGTAGCCGCAAAAAAATGAACCAGTAATTTGCTACGCAAATTAAAACGGCGTGATGCGGGGCGCTGCCGGTTGCCTTTTGGATGCTGAATTTCGCAGAAATTCAGCATCAGGTGGCGTCACTTACGCGTAAATATTCAGTAGCATTCACACGCCACAAAGCCTTTATGAAAAGGCTTGACCGAAACTTTTCATCCTGAACAACTGTATTGTTGTCAGATCGCAAACCCTCCGTCAACACCCAAGCACTGCCCTGTGATAAAGGACGCGCCATCCGACGCAAGAAACAGCGCGGCAGCCGCCACGTCCTCGGGTGTGCCGATACGGCCGAGCGGTGTTTCTTCAGCCAGCGCAGCGCGTGTCCGGGCGTCAAAGCAAGCATTCATGGGGGTGTCGATCACGCCCGGCTCAATGCAGTTGACCGTAATGCCCGATGGCCCCAGCTCCTTGGCAAGTGCCATGGTAAGTCCGCGCACGCCTGCCTTGGTGGCACTGTACGCCACCTCGCAGGAAGCTCCGACCTTGCCCCACATCGAGCCGATCAGCACGATCCTGCCCGCATGCGCGCCAAGCATGATGCGGCTGACCTCACGGCAAGTATAAAAGGTGGCGGACAGATTGGCTGCGAGCAACGCATTCCAATCCTCATCCGTGGTCAGATCGAACAGCTTGATCTGAGCAATGCCCGCAGCATGCACCAGCACGTCAATGCCGCCCATGATATCCTTTGCGGACGCCACGGCAAAACGCACGCTTTCGCTGTTTCCAAGGTCTGCGCACAAAGCTGTCGCGCCCGTTTGCTCTGCAAGCGCCCGGGCAGAGGCGAGATTATGATGATAAGTAAAGACGACCGTGTCGCCATTTTGACAGAAAGCACGCACGATGCCCGCGCCAATACCGCCCGAGCCGCCCGTGACCAAAACTTTTTTCATACCGTCAGGTCCTTTTCTTTGATCTTTCCCTTATTGTAGCACATTTTTACCGCATTTGCAACGCATGCGCAAAATATTTTGCCTTTTTTTGCCCACAAGACTTAACAAACGGCCAAGATTATGGTATAATGTAGGTGAATTTTGAAAAGGAGGGGGAAACATGCGCAAGCATAAGGAATTCAAGGCCACAAAAATGGCTTTTATGTATAAATACCGTACCAATGCTTTGTACGCGCACGTCCATGCCGCGATGGATATCACTCCCGAGGCAGCACATAAGCTTTTCTCGCGTCTTGCACGCCGCGGTTTTTGCTTGGTCATTCCCTCGCTGCCTACCGATTACGTGTATACCGATGATTTTGCACAGCGCTATGCCGATTGGTTCTCGGTACTCAGCCGTGCCGCGCTGGATACGGGCATGAAGCTTGCCCTGCATCCGCAAAGGCCGATCGAGCGTGCGCTTTGTGATCCGAACGATCGCACCGTGGTGCTTTCGCGTCGCGTTTACTATGCCGAGCAGCGGCAGCATTTTCACTTGGAGCTTTACAACAAGCCCACGCTTTCGCTGATCGCGTTGGACGAGGAATATACGCAGATCATTGACCTGCGTCCCTTTGTGCATGACGGGGTACTGGACTTTGACGTACCCGATGGCAACTGGGTGATCGAGCATTACGTCTGTACCGACACGGAGCAGGACGGCACACAGCACCAGACGCACAACCGCCTTTCCCGTACCGCCTTTATTTCCTATCTTGACCGTCTGTTCGTGCTGTGCGGCGGTGTGCAGAATACGGCAATCGGCGCCGTATACTACCACAACCTCTGCTTCGACTCGCCCAACAGGCGCAACTGGACAAATGATTTCAACGATATCTTCAAGGATCGCTTCGGTTTCGATCCCTCC
>JAZUSJ010000060.1:0-7456 GCA_045606685.1 Eubacteriales bacterium | reverse complement strand
GTTCTTCTGCGGTGGTTTCCTCAGCGGCAAATGCGCAGAGCGCGAAGCAGGAGGCAACCATCAGGGTGCAAAGAATCATGGCGAGTAATCTTTTCATGATAATTCTCCTTTTTTTGTTTTGGTATTATGGTATTATTTTATACGATTTTCCGCTTTTTGTCAATCATATCGGTCAATTTTTTTGCGATTTATTCACTTTTGCATTTGCAAGGCGCGGTGAAAAAGCCTGTCAGATCCATTTCCCAGATGCCCGCCTCGTTCTTTTTGAAGCCGATTGCCTTGATCAGAACCTCATCCTGCACCTCGCCCGTGAAATGTGCCAAGTGAACGTCGCACAGGTCAATAAAGTTCAGCGCGGCTCTGCCGGCCGTGAACATAGCCTGAAAAGCATCTGCATCGGGCAGAGAGATCAGCGTGTGCAGCTCACCGTGATCGGCATAGATGTTGAATTGGCAAACGCCCGAGAACTTGCCCTCGTCCCAGACGCTGTAGCAAAAATCCTCAGCTAAGTATTCGGTATTGCACAAGCGGCAGAATTTTTCCTGCGTGGGCTTGTCCTGAATCGGTATTACCTCAAACATGATCTCTCTCTCCTTTCAGATATGCGACCTGCTCCTTGCTCAGATGCATATATTTTCCCTCGGGCAGCGTACCCAGCTCCACCCGGCCGATGGCCACGCGCACAAGCTGCTTGACGCGCAAGCTCTGCATCTCGCAAATGCGGCGGATCTGTCTGTTACGCCCTTCGTAAAGCGTCATTTCCAGTAAGGTTTCATTCTCGCCCTGCGCCAGCTTGCGCACACGGATAGGCTGCGTGATGTAGCCATCCAGATCGGCAGGGGAGCCAAGACCGGTCATTTGCGCCGTGGTGGGGTGTCCCGCCACCAGCACGTGATAGATCTTGGGAATATCGTGGCGCGGATGCGTCAGGCGGTTGGCAAGCTCTCCATCGTTGGTCATGAGCAAAAGCCCCGAGGAATCCATATCCAGTCTGCCTACGGGATACACGCGCGTGCCAACGCTCTTGGTCAGAGTCGCCACGGTGGGGCGTCTCTTTTCATCCGACATGGTGGTCACAAAGCCGCGCGGCTTATGCAGCATGATGTACACCTTACCCGTGCTTTTGGGCGGAACAATCTTCTTGCCGCCGTATTCCACTACGTCCACACCGGGCGTGATCTTTTGTCCCAGCTCGGCCGTTGCGCCGTTGACCTTGACGCGCCCTTTTCTGATCTCTTCCTCAGCGGCGCGACGCGAAAGCACACCGCAATCGGTAAAGTATTTTGCAAGTCTTACTTGTTCTGTCATATCAGTTCCTTTAATTTTTGAAGTAAAGCGTACAACCAACGTATTGGGGAGCGCTTGACCGTATGCTGTTGCACCTCTTGTATAGTGAACAGGGGGGTGCGGGCGATCTCCTCACCGTCCAGCGTCCAGACAGCGTCGCCTGCGTATGTACCCGCTGCCACGGGAGCGTACAAAAAGTGCCGTGCCTCTACGTAAAAGCCGATCTCACCGCGGCTTTTCGGCAATGTCACGGCCACCTGTCGGTCGGCTTGCAGATAGAGTGCATCCTGCGTGCCGCCAACGACGGGAATGGTTGCGACGTACGTATTGGCCGGTGTCAGAAGCACACGCTCGTAAGCGTCAAATCCACTCTCCAACAGCGCGGTATGCGTGCGCCAATCATCGGGGCAATCCAGCGTAACACAAACAAGACGCACACCGTCCCGCTCTGCAGCGCTGACCAGGCACCGTCCGCTTTTCTTGGTAAAGCCCGTTTTGACACCGATGCAGCCGTCAAAGGAGGACAGCAGCCTGTTATGATTGCGCAACACACGAGCCCCTTGCCGGTCATTCAAGGGGATCACCTTTTTTTGCGTGGATACGATGCGCAAAAAATCCTCGTTTTCCAGGGCATAGGCCGTCAGGCAGGCAAGGTCGTAAGCGGTGGTATAATGCCCCTGTGCGTCCAGCCCGTGCGGATTGGCAAAATGCGTGTTCTGCAAGCCAAGCTCTGCCGCCTTTTGGTTCATCAGCGAGGCAAAGGCTTCAATGCTGCCTGCTGCTTCGTAGGCCAGGGCTGCAGCTGCATCGTTGGCAGAGGACAGCATGAGCGCAAACAAAAGCTGCTCGGTTGTCAAAAGCTCGCCCGGGTACAGATAGACCGACGAGCCCTCCGTGCCGACAGCGCGCTCATCCACGCACACGGTGCTTTGCAGATCGCACCTCTCCAGCACCACCAACGCCGTCATGATCTTGGTCGTGGATGCCATGGGCATACGGGTGTGCGCATGCTGCTCGTACAGCACGCGACCGCTTTCGGCCTCCATCAGCACCGCACCCTCGGCATGAACGGTCGCAGCAGGCACGATCTTGGTGTTTACCGCCTCTGTCCCAAGGCATAATATACCCGTGCAGATGGCGCAGCAAATCAGTACGCAGAGTGCGCGAACGATCGAGTTTTTTTGCATAGTACCCCCATATCAAAGCTCGTTTTATTTCCATTATACGAGCCTTGGGGCATAAGTATTCTTATTCGTCCTGTGCTTCGGGAACGATTTCGGGCAGCGGCTCACCGTCCTGCTTCATCTCGCCGAATTTGTCAAAGATGGCCTTGAGGCGGTAGACGATATCGGGAGTGCGCTCCAGCAGATCCGCTACCTGCTCAATGGTATCCTTGGGTGCCTTTTGACCGACGTTGATCATTTCCACACGTCCCTCGTGAGAGATGACAAGGAAGCCGACGGGCTGCACCGAAAGACCTGTGCCGCCGCCACCGCCAAAGTTCTTTGCGGTGCTGGTTTCCTTTCTGCCGTCAAAATCCACGCCACCCGAGGCAAAGCCCATGGTGATCTTGGATACGGGAATGATGGTCACGCCGTTGGAGGTTTCCATGGGTGTACCGATCACGGTGTTGGCATCAATGATGGAGCGGATGTTTTCAAGGGATTCCTTGATGATCTCTTGGATCTTGTTGTTCTCAGACATACTGACAGTTCCTTTCATTATATGTAAATTCATTGTGATTGCGTTTGTGCCTGTGCCTGTGCGGCCTTGGGCTTGGTTACCAGGGTGTCCTTGTGCTTCAGGACGATGGGAATGAGCGAGAGCAGCGTGTGCAGCGTTCTGGCAATGCCAAACGAAATGACCAGCGAAAAATCAGTCTTGGTCTTCTCGCCCGTGTAGTCGGGAATGATCTGCACGTCGGTCTTGCCCACGCGCAGCTTGGCGTGCGCGTCCAGCACGGCCAGCAGATTGGATACGGCTGCCCATGCTCCGCCGCACAAAAGCGCGGTCTGCGCGGCATCCTTGCCCACAACCCACAAGTGGAAGCGGCACACGTGAATGTGTAAGCCGCGTCTGGTACCCTCAAAAAAGGCGTCGATGATCTCGGCGATCATCTGTAAAAGGATCTCCACGTTGAGCCTTTCTTCGTGTTTCTTTTCTTTTGGCTTGGCAGATTCCGAAGGTGCTTTCTTTTTTTGCGCCTTCTTTTCAGCCCGCTTTTGCATCAGCGCGCGGTACAGCGCGTTCTGTCGGATCGTTTCCAAATGATCCTCGGGACGTCTTGCGTATTTTCTTGCGGCACGCTCAGCCTTTTTCTTGGTATAGGTGCGCAAGGGGCGCAGCTTTTTTGGGGGACGGGGGAGGGAGGCAATTCTGATGCCTCCTACGTATAGCTTGAAGTGCAGCGTGTCGCTGTAGCCGATCTTGATTTTGATGCGCAGCGTCAGCAGCATCAGTACAAGAAGCGCAAGCAGGCCCACGATTGCACCGAGTACGATCAGCGTAATTTTCAGTCCGAGTGGCATGGCGGCCTCCTTTCCACGGAATTTTTGGAGCTGCGGGAATGATCAGATTTCAGCGCGTGAGTCGTCTTCTGCCACTTCGGTATATTCACCCTCGGGCAGGGCTTCTGTTTCCTCGGCGCTCTCCTCTTCGGCCTCTGCAGCCTCGGCGTTTGCGTCCGCTTGCGCAGCGGCAATGCTGAGTGCCTCGGTCTCGGGCAGCTCGGAGAGAGAATTCAGGCCGAATACGCGCAGGAATTTATCGGTTGTCACGTACAGCATGGGGCGGCCGGGCGCATCCAGTCTTCCGCAAGCCTCGATCAGGTTCTTGTCCAAAAGAGAGCCGACGGCATACGAAGAGTCCACACCGCGCACCGCGTCCACGTAAGCACGCGTCACGGGCTGGTTATAAGCCACAATGGCAAGCACCTCCAAGGAGGAAGCGGAAAGATTGCCGCCGCGCTTGATGCCAAGCGCCTCGCGGATATAGGGCATGTATTGCTCCTTGGTGGTCAGCTGACAGGTCTCGGGTAGGCAGAGCATCAGAATGCCTCTGCCGGATTTTTCATATTCGGTAGCCATATGCTCGCAAAACAGCTTGACGTCCTTGGCACTCAGCCCCAGCACCTCTGAAAGCTTGTCGTATTTGACAGGATAGCCTGCGGCAAACAAGATGGCTTCTATGGCTTCACCAACGTCGGTTATGGTAGGCATTTGTTGTTCGTTCATGCTTGGGGTACCTCACTGGTTTGATTTTGGGGTTGTCTTTGGTCAGCGGGAATGGGATTGATGCGCAGTCTTGCGCCGGAGCGGTAGAGCGAATGCTCGTCGGCATCCTCGTCGTCAAGCAGAATGTCGCGCACCTTGAGCAGCTCTAAGATGCCGAGAAAAATGGCGATCATATCGGCATGCGAAACCGAGTCCGAAAGCAGCTCCTCCACGTGTGTCCATTCCTTTTTCTTCATGCGGTGCAAAATGCCCACGATCTTTGCCTCAACAGGCACGATGGGCTTTGCGATCATAGGCGAGAACACGACCTTTTCGTTGTTCTGATTTGCCTCGTTGTAGGCAATGATGCGGCGGACAGCAGCGCAAAGGCTGGTTACCTGCTGATCGTCCACAAAGGTCTTGTCGATCGAGATCTCGTCGGTATCCTTGACCATTCTTCCGCTGTAATGCTCAAATCTCTGCTTGAGCTTGGCAGCGCCTTCCTTGGCCTGCTGGTATTTGAGCAGCGCGTCGGCCAGTCCTGCACGGGGATCCTTTTGCTCGTCCTTTTCATCGCGCGGGAGCAGCATTTTGGTCTTGATCAGGATCAGCTCGCTTGCCATGACCAAAAACTCTGAGGCGACCTCCAGATCCAGCTTTTGCGCCTGTGTGATATATGCAACGTATTGGTCGCAGATCAGCGCGATGGGGATATCCTCTATGCTGACCTTGTTTTTCTGGATCAGCGTCAAAAGCAGATCCAGCGGACCGTCAAAGTCAAACGACTCTATTTTATACTTCAGTTCAGCCATAAAGCACCGCCGTTATGCAAGAATCAGATTGAGAAGAAAATTCAAGGGGAGCGCGATCACCGTTCCCATGACGTCCAGTATCAGATTGACCAGAAAACCGATGGGATAAATGCCGAAACGGGAAAGAACCAAAAGCACGATCATGATGGCAATGCCCGTAAATCTCTCGTACTGCATGACCTTGAAGTACCATTTTGCGGGCAGGAAGATATAGATGAATCTCGAGCCGTCAAACGGAGGGACGGGAATGAGATTGAAAATGGCCAGCGAGAGATTGAGATATGCGCTCAGCTCAAGGAACAAAAGCAGCACGGTGACAAGAATGTGCGGTGCCTCGATGTGTCCTGTCAGGATCAGCACGAATTGCGTCAGCATATAGGCAACGTAGCTGATCAGCGAGATCAGGAAATTGGACACGGGGCCTGCAATGCCCGAGAGTGCCATGCCCCATCTGGGGGTTTTGAAGTTGCGCGTGTTGATGGGTACGGGATTTGCCCAGCCGATGCCAAGGATCAGCATGGAGAGAAAGCCGAACAGGTTGAGGTGCTTGATGGGGTTGAGCGTCAGTCTGCCGAGATTTTTGGCAGTTGAGTCGCCCAGCTTGTAAGCCACCCAGCCGTGTGCGGTTTCATGCACCGAAAGCGCGAATACGATAATAGGGAGCGACAAAAGCAGCTGGATCAGCACGAATTTGTCAAATCCCGATTGGAGTAAAGAAAGTAACATAATTTACCTCGAATAAATGTGATCTGTTACGTCGAGTGCCAAGAGGTCCTCATAGGTCTCTCGACGTACGACGACGCGCGCCTGTCCGTCCTTGACCATGACCAGCGGGGGACGGGGGATCTTGTTGTAGTTGGAGGCCATGGAGTGCTGATATGCTCCCGTGACCAGCATGGCGAGGATGTCACCGCGCACGGGACGCTGCAGCATCATGCCTTCGCCCAAAAGGTCGCCCGATTCGCAGCATCTGCCCGCAACCGTGGCGCAGAAATCCGCAGGGCGGTCTGCCTTGTTTGCGATCAGCGCGGTGTAGGGGGACTGATAGAGCGCGTATCTTGGGTTGTCGGCCATGCCGCCGTCCACCGATACGTAATTCTTGAAGCCGGGGATCTCCTTGACAGAGCCCACGGTGTAAAGCGTCACGCCTGCAGCAGCCACCAGGGAGCGGCCGGGCTCTAAGATAACGCGCGGCATATCGATGCCGTGTGCAGTACACAGCTCTTTTACCTTGTCTGCAATGGTTGCGATGGTGCCGGGAACGTCAAGTGTAGGCTGCTCCTTGGTGTAGCGCACGCCAAGACCGCCGCCCAGATTCAGCTCGTGCAGCGCGGCACCGTATTTGTGCATCATGTCCGCCATAAAGGCCACCATAATGCCTGCGGCATCCACAAAGGGCTGCGCCTCAAAGATCTGTGAGCCGATGTGGCAATGCAAGCCCTGCAGATCCACACCGGGGGTATCCAGCGCGGCCTTGACCATCTGCTCGGCCTGTCCTGTGAAGATGGCAGAGCCAAACTTGGAGTCCACGCCACCCGTGGAAATGGCCTTGTGGGTGTGCGGATCAATGCCGGGCGTGATGCGCAACAGAATGCGCGCGCACACATCGCGTGCGAGTGCTGCGCGGCTCAGCGCCTCCAGCTCCTCGCGGTTGTCCACCACAAACGTGCCAACGCCCATGTCCAGCGCGTCCTCGATGTCGCGGTCTGTCTTATTGTTGCCGTGGAAATAGATGCGGCTTGCAGGGAAGCCCGTGCGGCGCGCAATATACAGCTCACCGGGGGATACGCAGTCAATGCCCATGCCCTCCTCGGCTGCGATGCGATAGATCTCCGCGCAGCAAAGGGACTTGGAGGCAAACAGCGGCAGCGCATGCTCACCAAAGGATTGCTTGGCGCAGCGGATGTAAAGGCGCATCTGTGCGCGGATATGATTCTCGTCCAAAATATTGACCGGTGTGCCGAATTCTGCGGCAAGGGCGGTGGTGTCCAGGCCGCCAACCGTCAGATGCCCCTGGTCGTTGATATCAAAATGGGGATAAAGTAGCATAACAATTACCTCGTAAACAGGTAGCCGAACGGGAGTCGAACCAAATTGGTTTTGACGTGCAGATTTGTCCGATCCCTTCATCTTTCCCCTTGGACA
>JAZUSJ010000059.1:0-10953 GCA_045606685.1 Eubacteriales bacterium | reverse complement strand
CTACACGGCGGAGCCGTATAATATCACTCCGACGCAGTCGGAATATCACTCATATAGCAAAAAGAGAGAGCTTTGCGAAATATCTTTTCGCATTACTCTCTCTTTTTTTCGCTAATTTTGCAGCCCCATGGGGCTGCTTTTTTCATACAAAGTCTTATTGACAGGGCTGTAAATTTGTGCTATAATCGGAGCAGAATATCTGTCATAATGGACGATTGCGTTTGGTATGAAATGATCAACGACGGAAAATGGCACGTTTTGATTCTTGACCTGACAAAGGTACCTGCCGTGCAGGACGGTGTGATCAATTACCTGCGCTGGGATATGTTTGCAGGCGGACAGTACAACGTGATCGACATGGGCTACATCGCTGCATTCCTCTCCGAGCAGGCAGCGATGGAGTATGACGCCTCGCTGGCAGAGTACTATCCCGATTGAAGCCCGATCAGGCAAGCTTTATCATGCAATAGCCTTGTTGACAATGCGGTACGTATGTGATATAATGAACATGCGGTAGTATTTGGAAAGGAGATCATACATATGAAAAAACACATTTTACGTGCGCTTTGTGTCGCTTGCGTTCTGACGCTTTGCTTGCCAATGGCGGCTTGCGACATGGAGCTTGGCGGTCTTGTTGGCGAGCTGCTTGCAAACAAAGAACCCGAGGGGGTTGTCCCACCCGAAGAATGGGCAAGCGATGCTGTCATCGAAGACATTCTTCCCGATATTGAAACGGCGATCAGCACAGGTTGGGATGAGGATTTTTCCGGTGATATTGCTGCCACCGAACCTCCTTTTGAAGACACCACCTACGAATATGATTACGACACAGAGTCACCCACAACCGAGATATCCACGACCGAGCCTCCCGTTGAAGTCACACCGATCCCCGATCCCGTGATATACTACTCTCCGGATGAATACGACACATGGATCGGCGAGCAGCTCATGCAACAATTCTTTTTCTCCGGAGGGCATGCAAGCTGGGATGGACATGCTATGATCGAAGATTACCATGTCGAATACTTACGCATATTTGGTTGGGTAGCATTTGATACCGAGCAGATCGGCAAGGTTGGCTATCGTTTTGATAACGATGAATACATCTTTGACAATGCATTTTTGGTTGAAGCAGAGCAACCCGTCATTGATGCAGCACTTTACATGGGCGCACTCTCCGTCTCCAGAATCGACATCCGTATTCCTGTCAAGGATCTTTCGGGTGAGCATGTAATTGAAATCGTAGGATGCAACGCGTACGGAGATATGGAAATCCTTGATACGTTTACGGTTGAAAAAACAGCTGATCCGGGTGCGCCTTTCTTCTTTGCAGATGCATACGATATGGCGTCTTGTGTCGAGCCGGATGCATATCTTAGTTTGGATGTTCTATCTGCAAAAGTCAGCGAAGACGGATCGTACGTAACGCTGGTTTCCGGAGTTCAGTATGGCGGAGATCCATGGATTTTCCTCGGCCAAGGCAAGTTGCTAAGCACAGGCGCGCGCTATCTCGTGGTGAAATACCGCACATCCGCCGAAAATGCCCCTCAAGGAGAGTTCTTTGTAGGCTCCAGCTTCATTACAGGCGGAGTTGATCAGGCAAGGTTCGAGTATATAAATGACGGAGATTGGCATCTGCAAATCATAGACCTGACAACGGTTCAAGCCGTCAATGACTACCTTGATATAAAATATCTTCGATACGATTTTTACGTTGAAGGAGTACACGAGCAGCCTATAGACGTCGCATACGTTGCAATCTTTACCTCCAAGGAGGCTGCAATTCAATACGATTCCGAACACCCGACTTCAATGAATTAATTCAAAAAAGGGCTGCTGCAAATTTTCATTTGCAGCAGTCCTATTTTTCTGCTTGTTTACTCACCCTTGACCGTGATCACGCGGCAATCGCCCGTATAGGCGGTGTTGGTGATATACTGGGTGATTCCGTTGGGCAGCACGTCCTCGTGCGTAAAGTGTACGTGTCCTGCAAAAACGGCAACCACGGGAGAATTTTCATCCTCGGCAACGGCATGGTAGAAGCGCTGTACGTCCTCGTTCCATGCGCAAACACCCGTGTCACCGCCCATGCCGAGATCCTTGCCCCAGACCTTTGTGCTGTCTGCAACCAAGGAATCCACGTGCAGCGGCACGTGCAGCATCAGAATGATGGGCTTGCCCTTTTCGCAAAGGGCCAAGAATTTCTCTACGGTGGAGGCGGTCACATAATCCGCGCTGTTATCCACGGCAACGATCATAAACTCGTCGTATTCCACGTATCTGACGAACATATCGTCCGCAGGTTCACCCACCGTCATCTTATTGAACATGGGGATATAGGTCGCGGCTGCGCTCGGTGTCAGATAATCGTCTGCAAAGCACCAGTCGTGATTGCCAAGCGTAAACAGCGTGGGCGTTTTGAGTGCCTTGATGCTGTCGTACATCAGGGACATATTCAGCTCGGACGGAAAATCAATGATATCGCCCGTCAAAAGCAGCATGTCCGCGCCGATCTCATCCGCATAGCCAAACATATAAGGCATGCGCTCCTCGGCCAGCATGAATCCATCGGTAAATGAGGTACGGCGCGTTGCGATGTAGCTGCGACGCGTCGCCTCCATCGCCTTGGCCTCGGTCGTGCTGTACGCACTGGAATGCAGGTCGGTCACCTGCAGCAGCGTATACTCCTTGGTAAGCCCGGGGATGGTCAGCGTGGTATAGGTGGGAACGACCAGCTCCTTGCCCGTGATCTGCAGCACCTCGGGCTTGGACGAGGCAATCGCGATCGACTTGATGTACACAGTCTCGCCCGCTGCTTTGGTGTCTGCAAAGTTGATCTTGATCTCTGTCAGCACAGCTCCCTCCTTCTCGGAGAACGAGAAAGGCACGATCACGCTCTGCCAGTCCTTGGAGCCTCTGTTATAGGTCGAGGTTCCCTTGGTCTTGAAGGAAGAACCGTTGTGATCCGTCGTCAAGGTCACCTCAAAGGCATTGGAGGAAACGCCCTCGGTCTTGAGCGTGACGATTATGAACGCGCAATCATTCCAAGGCGCCTGCTCCAAGCCAAGCATTTGCATATAGGTGGCATAATCCAGCGTCATGGAAGGATCGCGGATCTTTTCCCCATCGGTGGTCAGCTTGATGACCGATGCCTCGCCATCCTTGACGATCTCGGCTGTGCTGTACTTGGGTTCGATCAGCATCGAATTGACGCTGTTTTCATAGAAGGTGATCAGCTTACCGCTTGTCGGGCTTTCGGGTGTAATCTCGATCTGCGGACCTTGCGTTTCGGGCTCGGTCTTGGCTTCAGTCTCCGATTCTGTTTCAGCAGTAGGCTGCTCTGTTTGTTGGGGGGTAGATTCGGTGGTCTCGGGATCGGTGCTGTCAATGCCGCCATCGGGCGTATTTGGCTGCGTGCAGGCGACGATTCCCATCAGCATGCAAAGCAGCAAAAGTCCGGAAAGCAGGCGCAAGGGCGTCTTCTTTGTGGCCTTACGAAGCATATCCTTTTATCCTTTCGATCATTTTTTGTTTTATCAGTTGTCCTTACTCTTGGTTGCATTCTCAACAAGGATCTTGCTAAGGAATGCGTCAAAGGTCATGGTGCCAAGATCGGCATACTTACGGGAACGAACGGCAACCATGCCGGATTCGATCTCCTTGGCACCGATCACAAGCATGTAAGGAACCTTTTCGGTCTGTGCCGAGCGGATCTTGTAGCCAATGGTATTGCTGGAGCGGTCGATCTCCACTCTGATGCCTGCCTCGGAAAGCTTTGCGGCAAGGCCTTCACAGTATGCAAGCTCATTGTCGCCCATGGGCAGAACCTTAACCTGCGTGGGAGCCATCCACATAGGCAGCGCACCTGCGTACTTTTCCAAAAGCAGCGCCAGCGTTCTTTCGTAGCAGCCCAGCGAGGTTCTGTGAATGATATAGGGAGTGACTCTTGTGTCGGAGGAGTCGGTATATTCCATACCGAACTTCTTAGCCAGCAGCATGTCAATCTGAATGGTTACGATGGTATCCTCCTTGCCAAACACGTTCTTGCACTGGATGTCCAGCTTGGGGCCGTAGAATGCAGCCTCATCGATACCGATCTCGTAGTTGCCGGCTCCCAGGTACTTATCCAGCAGCTCGCCCATAATGCTCTGCGCCTCTTCCCACTGCTCTGCCGTTCCCTCGTACTTGTCGGTACGCTTGGGATCCCACTGCGAGAAGCGGAAGGAGCAATCCTCCCAAAGGCCAACCGTTTCAAGGCAATACTTGGCAAGCTCCAGACAGCCGCCGAATTCCTCTGCCAGCTGGTCGGGACGCAGCACAAGGTGTCCCTCGGAAATGGTGAACTGACGTACGCGGATCAGACCGTGCATCTCGCCCGAATCCTCGTTACGGAACAGCGTGGAGGTCTCGCCAAGACGCATGGGAAGATCGCGGTAGGATCTCTTCTTATTCAAAAATACCTGATACTGGAAGGGGCAGGTCATGGGACGCATTGCAAAGCATTCCTTGCTCTCGTCATCCGCATCGCCCATAATGAACATACCGTCACGGTAGTGATCCCAGTGACCGGAGATCTTGTAAAGGTCTCTCTTTGCCATCAGAGGCGTCTTGGTAAGCAGGTAGCCGCGGCTCTGCTCCACGTCCTCTACCCATCTCTGCAGCAGCTGTACCGTGCGTGCGCCCTTGGGCAGCAGAATGGGCAAGCCCTGACCGATCACGTCAACCGTGGTGAAATACTCAAGCTCGCGGCCAACCTTATTGTGGTCGCGCTTTTTTGCTTCCTCTACCATTTCAAGGTAAGCACGCAGCTCGTCCTTGGACGGGAACGCCGTACCGTAAACTCTCTGCAGCTGCTTTGCGGACTGGTCGCCCTTCCAGTAAGCTCCCGTACACTGCGTCAGCTTGAGTGCCTTGACAGCACCGGTGGAGAACAGGTGGGGGCCTGCGCAAAGGTCGGTAAATTCACCCTGCGAATAGAAGCTGATCACAGCATCCTCGGGCAGCTCCTCGATCAGCTGCACCTTGTAGGGCTCATCCTTTTCGGTCATGAACGCGATCGCCTGCTCGCGGGGCAGCTCGAATCTCTCAATCTTATGGTTTTCCTTGACGATCTTCTTCATCTCGTCCTCGATCTTCTTCAAGATGTCGGGAGAGAAGGTAATGTCGGAATCAAAATCATAATAAAAGCCGTTATCGATGGCAGGGCCGATGGTCAGCTTGGTCTGGGGGTACAGGCGCTTGACAGCCTGCGCCAGAATGTGGGATGCGGTGTGACGGAATACGTGCTTGCCGTCCTCCTGTGCGAAGCTGAGCAGCTCGACGTTTGCATCGTCTTCGATCAGCTTGGTCAGCGCAACCACCTGGCCGTTGACCTTTGCTGCGATAATGCTGCGGTCGATCAGCTCGGCCTCTCTTGCGGCATCATACACCGTCATAGCAGACGGATATTCGCAAATCTTGGATCCGAAATTGATTTTCATGATAGTTTTTCTCCTTTATGTGATTGTAATTGTTTATAAAAATAACCCCGATACAGCATGCGCTGTATCGGGGTGCAGACAACAAAATCCGCACGGTTCCACCCGAACGTTTCACTCGTTTGGTATTCGGTTTTCAGATATAAGTGGTACCCTTTTGGCGTACAACGCGTCTTTCCAGCACCCGACGCTCTCTGTGGATGTAGCTTGCCCAAAGGACATGTCTTATACCGTTTATGGGATCAATAAGTCTTTCTGTTCATGGCAGATCTGGGGTTGACGATCTCGCGCCAATCCAGATCACCGCGATCCAGCGCCATGATCAGCACCTCGGCAGTTGCAATGTTGGTCGCAACCGGCACGTTGTTCTGGTCGCACATGCGCATCAGCTCATTTTCGATCTCGCCTGCGCCTCTGCCCGGACGGGTATCTCTGAAATAGAGAAGCATATCGATCTCATTATAAGCTACACGCGAAGTGATCTGCTGTTCGCCGCCCTGCTCTCCGGCAAGCAGCTTTTCAATTTTCAAGCCGGTCGCTTCGGAAATGTACTTTGCAGTAATGCTTGTCGCACAAAGATTGTGCTTGCTCAGCACGCCGCAATAGGCGATACAAAATTGCGTCATCAGTTCCTTTTTCATGTCGCTTGCAATGATAGCTATCTCCATAGTGTCTCCCTTCCGTAATACAGGCATGCAACCTGCCCTTATTTGCCATGCTTATGTAAAGCCAATTCAAACTTCACATCATTATAACACGATTTTGCTCTTTTTGTCAATGATATATGCAAAATATTTTCGAAAAAATTGTTTCTTTTGTGAAAATCGTGACTATACAAAGCACTAATTCTGTGGTATAATGATAATAACGATAATAAAGAGAGGTGTTCTCCATGATCAATCAAATGAATGAACTGCTGGCTAAGTACGATCCTGCGGTAGCAGAGGCCATTGGTGCAGAATTTCAAAGAGAGCGCGACGGCATTGAGCTGATCGCATCCGAAAACTTCGTTTCCCTGCCCGTGCTTCTGGCAGCAGGCAGCATTGCCACCAATAAGTATGCCGAGGGCTATAGCGGCAAGCGCTACTATGGCGGATGCGGATGCATCGACGTGCTGGAGGATCTGGCATGCGAACGCGCAAAGCAGCTGTTCGGTGCAAAATTTGCCAACGTACAGCCTCACAGCGGCTCACAGGCAAATACCGCAGTATACGTTGCTCTGCTCAACACAGGCGACACGGTCATGGGCATGAGCCTTGCCGAGGGCGGACATCTGACGCACGGCAGCCCTGTCAACCTCTCGGGCAAATATTACAACTTCGTCCCTTATGGCGTAGGTGCTGACGGCCTGATCGACTACGATGCACTCGAGGCACAGGCAAAGGTCGTGCGCCCCCGTATGATCGTGGCAGGCGCATCCGCATACCCCCGCGCCATTGATTTTGCACGCATGGCAGACATCGCGCACAGCGTCGGTGCATACCTGATGGTAGATATGGCGCACATCGCAGGCCTTGTTGCCGCAGGCGAGCATATGTCCCCCCTCCCCTATGCGGACGTTGTGACCACCACCACGCATAAGACTCTGCGCGGCCCGCGCGGCGGTATGATCCTTTGCAACGACGAGAATATCGCAAAGGCTGTCAATAAGGCCATCTTCCCCGGCATCCAGGGCGGCCCCTTGATGCATATCATTGCCGCAAAGGCTGTTTGCTTTGGCGAAGCGCTGACACCCGCGTTCAAGGAATATCAGCATAACGTGGTGCTCAACGCAAAGGCCATGGCCAATGCGCTGCTTGCAGAGGGCTTTGACCTTGTCACGGGCGGCACCGACAACCATCTGATGCTGGTTGACCTGCGCCCCATGCACATCACGGGCAAGGAGATGGAGCATCGCCTTGACGAGGTACACATCACGGTCAATAAGAACGCCATCCCCAACGATCCCGAAAAGCCCTTCGTGACCTCGGGCATCCGCGTCGGCACACCTGCTGCCACCACCAGAGGCCTTACCGAGGCCGACATGGTCACGCTTGCCAAGTGCATGCGCATGACCGCACAGGAGTTCGACACCAAGGCCGACGAGGTGCGCGAGATCGTTGCGGGCATCTGCAAGAAATATCCGCTTTACGAGTAAGCAATCATCTATAAATGAGAGAACCCCCGGATTTGCAAAAGCAATTCCGGGGGCGATTTGTTTTTTGTCAGGACTCTTCACCGGTCCAGTTGTAGTGGATGGTAGCGGAGGTGAGATCAGAATTTCCATTACTATCAATCGTAATCGCCGCCCATTCTTCTTCCGTGCCGGTGTAATATACGTCGGTCAAACAGCTGCAGTTCAAGAATGCAGAACTATCAATGCTTGTCAGGCTATCCGGAATCGTGATGCTTGTCAGGCTGATGCAGTCGGAAAATGCAGCAATACCGATGCTTGTCACACTATCGCCAATGGTGACTTTCGTCAAAAAGGTACCGCCCAAAAACGCATAATCGTCAATGCTTTCCCCGCCTGTAATGATTACTTCTTTGAGTGATTTGGGTAATTTAGGCATGAATATACTATGCCCCAAAATCAATTTTTCACGTTCCCCAAAAAGACTGCGCATATCATAATCACCAGCAAACGACACGGCAATACCCGTCAAACTGGTGCAACCTTTGAACACATCGGAACCTATGCTTATTACTCCTTCGCCAATCGTAACGCTTGTCAATCTGGCACAGTCCTCGAATGCATAGTTGCCAATATTTGTTACATTGTCCGAAATCGTGATGCTAGTCAAACCAGCACAGCCATAGAACGCATAATCGCCAATGCTTGTCACGCTATCCGAAAGCTCAATCTTACTCAATTCCAAACACCCGCTAAATGCATGTGTTCCAATTGTCGTAACGCAGGAAGGAATGGATATGGATACCAAATTGGTAGCGTTTTCGAACGCATTGGGTAAGATTTGCGTAACCGGCTTGCCATTGTAGATATCCACAATCTTAATCTCTTCCAGATACTTTGATGTTCCCGCCATAACGCCGTACGTACCGTCGGGCAAGAGGTAATATTCTAACCCATCCGTACCTGTCTGTTCTTTACCACTATCGTCCTTGTCGACTTGGGCACTGGCATCTCCTTTTTCGCCCTTTTCACCTTGAACACCCTGCTCGCCTTGCACACTTTGTTCGCCTTGCGGGCCTTGGGTGTCGCAAGCAGTAAGCAGGAGAGACATCGAAAGCAGCACCGCAAAAATCAACAATGCTGATTTTTTCATTTCTTTCTCCCAATATTAAAATGAAATCCCCGAAAAAGCGGGAATCCTTACCAAACATTTTACCACCAATTCAAAATTCCGTAAAGATAAATATTAGACAAATATGGTAAGATATAGTTAGTCATTATTACCATGAACGGCTTTGCCTTACAAGACCGAGCGTCGAAAGGTATGAAACGTGCAAAGTTTGCCAATACTACCTTATGAAATACACAACGGAGGGATTTTTTATGATGACAAAACCTCAGATCATTAAATGCGGAGCGCGGGAGATCTTGGATTCGCGCGGCAATCCGACTGTGGAGGCAACCGTGGTGCTGGCAGACGGCACGGTGGGTGTTGCGGGCGTGCCTTCGGGGGCTTCGACGGGCATATACGAGGCGCACGAGCTGCGCGACAGGGACAAAAAACGCTACGACGGCAAGGGTGTTGTGCAGGCTGTGAGCAACGTATGCAAGATCATTTCCCCTGCTCTGGCAGGCACTTACGCGTCCGATCAAGCTGACGTTGACAAGCAGCTGCGCGAGCTGGACGGCACGGAAAACCTATCCAATCTGGGTGCCAATGCCGTGCTTGCAGTTTCTCTTGCAAGCGCACGCGCGGCGGCAAGCTGGTATCGCATTCCCCTTTACCGCTGGCTTGGCGGCATTGACGCGCACCGTCTTCCCGTCCCCATGATGAACGTGCTCAACGGCGGTGCGCACGCGCACAACAACGTGGAAATTCAGGAGTTTATGATCGTCCCCGTGGGCGCGGATTCTTACAGCGAGGGCTTGCGCATCGGCAGCGAGATCTACCATCGCTTGGGCGAGATCCTTTCGCACGAGGGGCTTGGCGGCGGTGTTGGCGACGAGGGGGGCTACGCGCCCGACCTTGCCTCGGACGAGCAGGCGCTGGAGTATATCTGCCACGCCATTGAAAAATGCGGCTACGACACGGACACGGTCAAGATCTCGCTGGATGCGGCAGCCTCCGAATGGTTTCGCGAGAGCGAGGACGCTTACGTGATGCCCAAAAGAAGCAAATACCGCAGCACCGACGATCTGATCTCTTATTGGTCCTCGCTGGCCTCAAAATATCCCCTGCTCTCCTTGGAGGACGGGCTGGATCAGCGCGATTTCAAGGCATGGGCTTCCTTGACGCGCACACTGGGCAGCGACTGCATGACCGTGGGTGACGATCTGTTCGTGACAAATCAAAAGCGGCTTTTGGAGGGCATTGCCCAAAAGAGCGCGGGGGCGATACTGATCAAGCCCAATCAGATCGGCACGCTGACAGACACGCTGCAGGTCATTCACACGGCAGCGGGCGCGGGGCTTTCGTATATCATCTCGCACCGCTCGGGCGAGACCGAGGACACCACCATTGCCGATCTTGCGGTGGCGACCAATGCGCCCTTTATTAAGGCCGGCGCGCCCTGCCGAAGCGAGCGCACCGCCAAATACAACCGGCTTTTGCGCATAGAATCCTCGCTGGGTGCATGCTCCACGTACGGCGGCAAGGCATCGGCATCCGCCCCTGTGTGCTGCGGAATGGAAAAATAATCATCCAAAACAAAAAAACACCCACCGTGAGATGAAAAATCAACTCACGGTGGGTGTTTGATCATTGAGGAAAGATGACCGTAACCGTCGTACCGACATCGAATTCGCTTTCGATGGAAAGCTCTGCGTCCGAAATGGCGCAAATGTGCTTAACGATGGCAAGGCCGAGTCCTGTGCCGCCGATGCGCTTGGAGTGGGATTTGTCCACACGGTAGAAGCGCTCACAAAGGCGAGGCAGATGCTCTTTTTCAATACCGATACCCGTATCCTTGACTTGCAAGCAAACGCCCGTATCCGTTTCGGTAATGGACACCGTTACCGAGCCGCCGTCCTTATTGTATTTGATGGATCAAAAGCTTGAAGAATATGCTCGCAAATATTCTGCAGAGCAAGCGCTTCCCCAAGCAAAAAACTAATTTTTTTGGGGATTATTTCGAATAATAAAACACTCGCTATCCGTAATGCGTGATGTTCTTAGCGGAGAATTTATAATAGGGGTATGGGCATAGCCCGATGCATTTGTTAAACAAATGCGAAACTTGCGATAAAAACATAAAGAGAGAACAATGCGGAAAAGAAAAACCGCTTTGCTCTCTCTTTTTCTGCTTTTAGTGATATTCTTTGCTCTCGCAAAGAGTGATATGATTGCTATCGCAATCGTGATAT
>JAZUSJ010000058.1:0-51734 GCA_045606685.1 Eubacteriales bacterium | reverse complement strand
GCAGATCAAGCAGCTCTGCGATCAGAAGCAGCATCAGATCTCGCTCCTTTTTATCAAGGTCATTGAAGGTCTTGATCATAGCGATCATGCTCTTCAAGCCCTTGGCGTTTAGCTCGGACAGCGTTTTGACTCCTGTTGATTCCAACATTCCGAATAACACATCAACAAAATGCTTTCTCGCTTCAAGCGGCAGCGCATGTATGCGCTCATTGAGCAGAACTGTGTTAATCGCATCATTCCCAAGCTTTTTGACGCGGACAAATCCCGATCCCATGACCTCCCATGACATACCGTCATGCTGGAAGACACCGATATGACTGCTTTTTACGACTCTGCGTCTTTCACTGTTTTCAAAAAACATCCCCACAATGGAATTTTGCGGCATATAAATGTGAAACTTGGATTCGGCTGCCTTATATTCCGGCAGCTTTGTGAAATCCTTTGAAAATCCCGGGCCATCATTGCTAAAGCCTGCCACAATACGGTTTTTATACTCCGGGGCGCATTTTACAAGAGAATACAGAGCAAGATGCCCCCCTTTTGAATGACCGCCTACGTAAAAATTTCCGGGCTGTACAGCGCATATGGAATTGACATATTCCACGACACGTCTTTGTGAAGGGATCTCATCCAAAAAAGACAAATTGAAATCCTCTTTCCAACCAACGATCGTGTCATCCGTGCCGCGAATGCTTATATAAGACAGTTTTTCTTTGAGCCTGATGGTAAGCGCGCTGAATTGCTTCTCTTGCTTTAAGTCTATCTCATTGACATAAGCAGAAAGCTGAAGATCGGCAAAACGCTTGGATTGCGCCATCAGGCGGAACATTTTATATGTCTGCTGTGAAATGATCAATCCCGGACGAGAATTCTTTTTGATATCATTCTCGAAGAAAAACTGCATCGCCGCTTGCTTTACCGTAACGGGAGGAGCTGCTGGATCAGAAGGCACGATGCCCGAAAAATCGACAAATGCAAGCTGGGAAAGAATCAAATTATCAACTTCATTGAGCTTGACTTGCTCAAATGTGATATCACCACGCCATTTCAGATAATCAATAATATTGGGCATATCGTTTCTCCTTTCAATCAAAAATATTGGAACTGTTACAAGCTTACCGCGCGATATGTACCGGAGCCAACGCAACAGGTTTCATCTTCGGGACAAATCATTTTTGTGCCGTCCTCGGCTGTGATCTCCACGGCTTCAGCAAAGGCAAACACGCATTGTGTATTTGCAGGCACCTTGACCTCATAAGTGTATCCGTTATCCGTTTTATCAACGGATACTGTAATTTGTCCGTACTGACACTCGTATGTGATCGCTACGCTGTCTACTCCCTTTACGTGATAAGGCTTAACAACAAAGGTTTTGAATCCGGGTTCTGCAGGCTGCAGGCCGCCAAGATATGCGAAATAAATATAAGCAAAGCCGCTATGCATGGGGTGATTGTAAGAAGAAACCGTTTGACTGCGGTCTTCTATAACATGGCGCATGTCCAGTACCTCCCAAAACGAGGTGGCACCGTCATCCATCATGGTACCAAAGCTTGTGTGTCTGCGGTTGAACATGATCTCCATCGCCATATCTCCCATTCCTTCTTCAAATAGCAGAGGAATGAGATACTTATTTCCGTAGATACCCGTGCTCATCGCATAGTCATCTGCAATGATGCTGTTTTTCAAAGCATTTAGCAGTGCTTCCCTGTCAAATTCGGGATAAACACCAAGCGTCAGTGCTACTGCATCAGATGCCCACGTACCGTACGTATGCTTATCATGATCATAAAAATGCTCAATGAAGGAGTCAGAGATCTTTTTTGCAAGATCAGTATAGTATTTTGCGTTGCCATATCCGAAATGATTGCTCATTTCAGCCATTTTTATGCAGATCTCATAGAACATTAAAGTAGACGAATGTGCCACGGGAATTCTGCGCTCGCTCCGTTCTCCACCGGGCGGACACCAGTCACCCAAGCCTTCGGAAATGATATATTCCTTGGATCTTGCCAATTCATGCTCTACCCAAGCCTGCATCAGATCCCAGTTTTGCGTGATGGCCGAGGAATCATTACAGTAATTGTATAGCCAGTATGGAATGATAATCTGCGCACAGCCCCAAAGCGGCGATGCTTCTCCGCAACCGCGTTTACCGGGCGCGATCATTGTCCACGTACCGTAAACTTCCTTTTGCGTGCGGATATCGCTCAAATATTTTTCATATGAGGTGACCATATTGTAATTCATGATGCCTGTATTGCATACAATCTGTGCATCTCCCAGCCAACCGCATTTTTCACGCGCAGGACAATCCTCGGGCAACCCATGATAGTTTGAACGGAACGTGCGACAAATGATCTCATGCAGCAAATTCAGGTCATCAGAGGAGGATTGGAATGTGCCGTCCTGCTCAAGATCGGTCGACAGTGCGCAACCGACAGCAATGCTGACCTCGGGGATCTTACCGTATTCATGACAGAAATCAACACCGCTGATCTCAATATAACGGAATCCGTGGTAGGTAAAACGGGGACGCCAGATCTCGCCATCGGGATCTCCCTTTGCAATATAGATATCCTGCTGCACGCACTGCGTAGCAAATCCGCCCGTAGAGCGGTAATCGGGCTGTCCTGCATGGTTGAGCGTTTCGGAGTATCTGAATACCAACAGCTTGCCTCTTGAGCAACGCGGCAGATGATATTCCACGACACCGGCAAAGTTTTCTCCAAGGTCAATGATCCATGCACTATCACTAGCACCGCATGCGGGGGTGACGCTCTTTGCGGGAATGCGTTTGATAATTCTGACGGGAGGCATATTGCAGGGCTTGAGTTCTCCTTTCGGGGTATCATCCACAATACAATCGCACCAGCCTGCATCACTTCCGTTTGCATCGGCAAAATCGGGGGTTTCAAGTCTTGCATCATACGTTTCGCCAACGTAGATATTGTTGTGTGTAATCGGACTGTTTTTGCACTTCCATGATGTATCCGTCACGATAGCGTCTCTTGTACCGTCCTCATATTCGATCTCCAGACGTGCGATCAGGCATACCTTACCGTAACTGAAGCCGTTGTACGTCCACACCTGGCTTTGTTCGTAAAAGCCCTCTCCCAGCCAAGCGACGAGTGCGTTGCTTTGATCAAGCAGAGCGGTTACATCATAGGCACGATATAATACTTCTTTTTCATAGTTGGTAAACGGCGGATCGATATAGTCGTCCGCAATCTTTTTGCCATTGATATAATATTCTGCACACCCAAGTCCGCACGCATATAAAACGGCGCGTCTTACGCCGGACTTTGCACAGAACTTTTTTCTCAGATAAGGCGCCCAGCTGACGATATGGTTGGAGGGGGTAATCCATTGTGCTTGCCACATGTCCGCGTACAGCTCGGTCGAGAATTTCAAGGTTGCAACCGCGCTTTGCTGATGGTTGTCTTTCACACAAAGATTCCACTCGTATTCCGTAGCAGGTTGTAAGAAAAGCTCCGGGAACGTGACGTCACAGGACTGATCTGATTCGACGGTGTCTGAATCAAATACGATTTCTGCATCCTTACATATTGTGACTCTGTACGTTTTTTGCATTACATCATTCAGATCCGATGCGAGCTTCCAGGCAAAGCGCAAGCCGTGTGTTGCAGCAATATTGGGAGCCGAATTGTGATCGATTCTTAAATCAAGCAATTGAAGCATGTGTTACCTCCGTTTTTGCAAGAGATTGATTTCATTACCATTATAACAGATATTTTCACGATAGTCAATTTAATATCGGAAAAATTCATACAGTTTTCTCTCTTTATTTACGCATTTAGTCAAATATACACAAAAACAAGTTTCCTTACATTCGGTTCAGCAATCATGTAATAATCCGGATAATCGAAATTGTGCAATATGACCACCGCTTGCACACCAAAACAGGTACGACAAAATGCGCTTTTTCGCATTAGCGCTCATCTGCACGGTTTGCCAATTCATTTTCCGTGTTTTGAACAGTTAGTTCTATTAACCCTTGTATTATAAGGCAATTTATCCGTTCCTCGAACAGTTTAGTTTGCTTTACCGTCCTGTTTCGCGTATAATTATGGTACGACAAATTCGATTTTTTCGTGGTTTTTAACACGACAAGCATGTCGTGTCCAAGGATTTTTGAAAGATATTCTTGATTCTTGATAATTTTATCGTATATTGGCTGTTTTCATTATTTATTTAACATTATACCACCTGTTTTTTCGGTTTTGTTGCGATTTTCACTATTTATCACTTTGTTACGAATTTTACACAGCAGAGGTGTCATTTTCGCCTTTTGTATTGACAAAACTACGATAATAATATACAATAGAGACACGATCGTGAGATTGAATCCATTGATCAATTCTAAAGAAAGTGAGGAACAGCCATGCAGAACACCATTTTTTCAGTAGGTCTTTCGTTTACCACTTTGAATGAAAACGAATGCGCCCTTTCCGGAATCGGACATTGCCAAGACACAGGTATTGTCATCCCGACTGAATACATGGGCAGAAAAGTTGTGCAAATCGCAGACATGGCTTTCGCTCACAATCACGACATTGTATCGATCATGGTTCCTCCTACGGTCAAACATATTGGTGATTATGCGTTCGCATGGTGTCACAACCTCCATGCTGTTACGTTTGAAAACCACGGTGTCAACACCATCGGAGAAAGATGCTTTATCGGCTGCGACAAGCTCACCCAGCTTTACTTAGGGGACAGCTTGATTTTCATCGGAGAAAAGGCTTTCGCTTTCTGTGCTTCGATGCGCACGCTGGTTCTTCCCCTCGGGACAAGAGAAGTTGGTCATTCGGCTTTTGAAGGATGCAGATCTTTGGAGTCCGTCATCCTCCCCGAATCTCTGAATTCCCTGCCTGACAACATGTTTGGCGCATGCATCTCGCTGACCAGTGTTTCCCTGTCCGGAAGAACAAGAACGATTGGCTACTATGCTTTCTCCTACTGCCGAAATCTCCGTCATATCGACGTAGGCAGTGCCATTGTCCACGAAGATGCATTCTACGGGTGCGAGTCTTTAGCAAGCTAAAGAAAAATCGTAGAAACTTAAACAGACCGGAAGTCGGATTCGGTCTGTTTTTTTATTGCTTTATTTGCAAAAAATGCTTGCAATTACACAATATATATGGTATACTCTTTATGATAACCACATCATACGGAGGTAAGCATGAAAGATATGATGAGTTTCGGGAAGGCCCAGTGGATCTCCTTCGCCTTCCCCGGCACAAATGAACACACAGAGATTTCCAATCCTTGGGAGCATAAGCTCGTAACGACCGATCAGTTCAAACCCATTGAAAGCAGACACGGTCTGGCCCTCTTTAGAAAGAGCTTTACAGCAACTACGAATGACAGCGTTCGTGTAGACGCTACTGCTCTCGGAATTTTCGATTTGTATTGCAACGGCAAGCGAGTTGGACGCGTTGACGAGAACGGAAATGAAGTTTACGACGAGCTCAAGCCCGGATATTATGAGTTCCGTAAGAGAGCACTTTACTTCTCCTATGATCTGACACCTTATCTTGTGGATGGGGAAAACGTTTTGTTGGCTGCCGTAGCACCCGGTTGGAGAAACGGCCGTATTTCTTTCGGTGCTTTTGCAGGCGAAAGCGAAGCACTGCTGGCAAAGATCACGATCAACGATCATGAGATCTATACCGATACCGATTGGCTCGCAACGTGGGGAGGCAGAGTTCGCGCTGCCGATATCTGGGACGGTGAGCTGTACAATGCGAAATATCCTTCTTATGAGGAAATGAGCCTTGCCGGTTATGATGCATCTGCATGGGTTCTTCCGACTGTCGGACAACAGGATGTTGAGATCACCCCCTTTATTGGCCCCACCGTTATGGTCCGTCCGGAGCTTACAAGAAAGCCTTTGAGTTTGACCGTACACGAAGGAACGACCGATAACGGCACAGAGCACGGTGAGATCAACGTCATTTATTCTGCAGAGAATCAAGATGCTATTACATTAAAAAAAGGCCAGACATTAACGTATGACCTTGGTCAGAATATGGTTGGTTGGCCTGTTATTACAGTCAAGGGTGAGGAAAAGACCGCTGTTCAGCTGCGTGCTGCTGAGTTTCTGAACGACAGCGGATCCGAGGCGCGCGGAAACGATGGCCCCAAGGGATCTGTATACACCATTAACTACAGAAGCGCTCGCGCAAAGGCATATTACATTTTGGGCGGTGCGCCCGAGGGTGAGAGCTACAGACCTACCTTCTCCTTCTTTGGATTCCGTTACATTGAGATCGTTGCCGACAACGACATTGAGATCCTCTCCTTCTCTGCCGAGGTCATAGGCTCTGTCACCAAAGAAACGGGTAAGATGGAAACCTCCAACGCACTTGTCAACCAGTTGATCTCCAATATCATTTGGGGACAGAGAGGCAATTATTTGTACGTGCCTACCGACTGCCCGCAGCGCGACGAGCGCCTTGGCTGGACGGGTGACACGCAGATCTTCTGTAATACCGCTGCTTATAACGCTGACGTGCGTATGTTCTTCCACAAATGGCTGCAGGATGCAAGAGACAGTCAGGCTGACTGGGGAGGGTATCCCGACGTTATCCCTGCTGCACGTGTCGTAGGCTGTGGCGGTGCTGCTTGGGGTGATGCGGGCATCATTGTTCCCTACGTCATGTGGAAAATGTACGGCGACGTGCAATTGCTTCGCGATCATTACGACTCTATGGTCAAGCACATGAATATGCTCGAGGCACGAGACATAGAAACGCCTCATAAGCATGCTGCATACGGTGACTGGCTGGCTTACGAGCCTTCCGACCATTGGATGGTTTCGGTTTGTTATGCTGCATTTGATGCACGTCTGATGATCCAGATTGCAAGAGTACTTGGCAAGAATAAGGATGCCAACCGCTTCAGCAACTACTTCAACGCAATCAGAAACCGTTTTCAGAACTTCTATTGCGACGAAAACGGTGACCTTCTGCCTCAGCATCGCACACAAACCGCTTATCTGATGGCACTGAAATTCCAGCTGCTTGAAGAAAAGAACAGACCTGCTGCGATTGCAGCACTGCGACAGAAGATCATAGACAACGGCCACAAGCTTTCCACCGGTTTTGTTGGTACAGGCATTCTGGCACAAACACTTGCAGAGATCGGGGAAAACGATCTTGCTTATTCCCTCCTCTTGCAACGTGAGAATCCCTCCTGGCTGTACTCCGTTGACCAGGGTGCGACCACCATTTGGGAGAGATGGAACTCCTACACGCTGGCTACCGGCTTTGGCAACGTTGGAATGAACTCCTTTAACCACTATGCTTACGGAGCGATCCAGGAATGGATGTACAGACACGCAGCAGGCATTGAATATGATCCCGCAGCGCCCGGATTCGAGCGCGCAATTCTGCAGCCTAAGCCCGATACCAGAAGCGCAGAAGAATTGCCCGAAGGACAGGAAAACATCAAGTATATCAAGGCTTCCTACGATTCCTACCACGGCACCATCGTCTCCAACTGGTCGACCGAGAACGGCTTTACCTACTACTGCGAGGTTCCCGTTCCCACAAGACTGTACCTGCCTATCCTAACCAAGAACGACAGTTTCACGCTGGACGGCGTCAGCCACAAGTTCTCCGAGTTCAAGCAGGCTGCATACAACGCAAGACTTAACAGAATTGTGATTGACCTCACCCCCGGTAAATACGAATTTAAGATGTAATAAATCAAAACAGCCCACCTCTCTAAATTAAGGTGGGCTGTTTTGATTATTCTTTTTCAAAAGCCTCTGCTTGTTTCACGATATTCTTGAAACGATCTAATTCACGGATAGGATCAAATGACTCCCATTCAAGGCTGGCAGTAATTCTATTATGTTTGGGATATGTGGCATTGTATGAGTAAGAGAATTCCATACCATAAAAATATGGTAGATCACTTCTTGTAATTACATTAAACGCTTTTGCATTTATGCGCTCTTGATTTATCCATTTTTCAAGCCATTCCATGGCCTCATCATATCGTTCGAGATGTACACACATAGCTGCACACCAATCATAGCACGGATGATTGATATAGTAAGGCACTTCATTTTCGCTTTGCTCAAACATGAGCTCATAAATATCAGGGAAAAGATGATAACAAGAATATGCATCCTCATATCTCTGCTGCTTTTGATAAAGATGTCCGAGAAGCGAAAGATCTTGGGACAGATTCATAAGTGCTGCATTGATATTCAAACTATATTGCTTCATAGCCTCATCTACTTTTCCCATATCGCTATATACAACAGCAAGATACCTGCCGCGGTTCTCTGTTAATTTCATTGCATGCTCTTCTGCCTTGCTATAGTCCTTCATAATTCTGTAAATACTTACGAGCCATCGATTTGCGCTGTTCAGATACTCGCTGTCTGTACAATGATTCAACACAATATGTGCTTGTCGTATTGCTTCGTCTGCCCAGGCTTTCATCTCGGATTCTCGATCAGCGATCTCATTTGCAAACTGCTCCTCTGTGTAATCCCAAAGTAGATAAGTGATGAAAGACAGTGAACAGCAAATAAGTTTATAGTTGTTTGGATAAACGGCTAACTCGCTCTGAAGTTCCTCACAGCATGATTTACGATGCATAAATCGGCTGATACCCTCTTCAGGTTTGTTGCTGATGCGTATCTCGACCTCTCGAATAAAGCTTTCAACTTGCTCATCACCTTCTACGCAAGCATTCCCAAACAGTATATCGGTCGTCACTCCGAGCACGTGCGCGATCGGAACAACTTGCGAAATGTCCGGCATCCCGACATCATTTTCCCATTTGGAAACCGCCTGCGACGTAACTCCCAGCAATTCCGAAAGCTCTTCTTGCGTCAAGTTTCTTCCTTTACGTAATCTTCGAATAATTTGTCCCATTGTTTCTTTCATAATCAAGCCTCCATTTTTGATATTGGGTTTGTACTCATTATCTCACATAGTTCATAAAAATGGAAGCGAGACAAAAATGAGTTATCCCCAACTATGCGTTGGATTTTCCGACATGTCTTTTATCGTACACATCAAAAAACCTTGGCAAATCTATACTCTGCCAAGGTTTTTGATTGTTCTGAACTGATTGATCGCAGATCAGACATGTATACTTATTATTCCGCTTTATTTCGATCACGCATGCTGCGTTCAATGACGCGGTCTGCGTCGCGCTTGGCAGCATCGTCACGCTTGTCGTACAGCTTCTTACCGCGACAAAGCCCGATCTCGACCTTGACGTGCGAACCGCTGAAATACAGCGACAACGGGATCAGTGTAAACCCTTTTTGCGCGACAAGTCCGTGCAGCTTCATGATCTCTCTTTTATGCATCAGCAATTTCTTATCGCGCAGCGGATCTTTATTAAAAATATTCCCCTGCTCGTAAGGGCTGACGTGCATGCCTTTGACGAAAATCTCTCCATCCTTGATATCACAATAAGAATCCTTGAGATTTACAGCACCTGCCCGAATGCTTTTGACCTCGGTACCGTACAAAGCAATACCTGCCTCATACTTTTCGTCGACAAAGTATTCGTGCCATGCCTTTTTGTTTTGGGCAATGATTCTATTTCCTGTTTTTTTATCTGCCATATCAATCCTCTGCTTCAGTCATTTGTGTCCTTATGAAAAATGGTTTCATCCGGGAAATGTAATCCGAGCTTTTCACGGGCAATGCGCACAATATACTCATAATCGATCGGAGAATCGATCAGAAATTTCAGCTCATCTACCTGCTCCTGCTTGTCAGCGATCTGCTGCTTAAGCTCTTTGATCCTTTCCTGATTGGCATTATATATCATAACACCGGACACAAAAGTACACAAGGAAATGACCACAATTGCGATCAGCGCGCAGCGCAGCAAAATCTTCATACCCGATTTTGTGTTTTCTACTGCAGCATCCTTTTGTTTTTGATGTTCTTCCATGCTTTTGCCTCCGTATAATTTTCAAATCCGTTTGATGCAAGCTGCATCATAGTATTGATACTCGCATCTGTTTTTCTGATCAAAAAGGCATGATCCGTTTTGGCAAGCAGCAATCCAAACGTCTTGCTCCATATCCAGACAAACGGTACACCCAAAATTTGAAGTACGGCATCAATCACCATGTTTCTGATTTTTACGATCAACTTACCTAATATTAGATCACTTATCATGTATCCAGTAAGGATTCCCGCAATCGAATGAAAGCGATATACACCGTCGTTGACATAGTAAACCAGCAAAACTGTCACAACAGCTGCAAGAATCAAAAATGCAAAATCCTTTACATTGGTCAGAATATGTAGTATAATTCTGTTTTTTTGCGGCCCAAGATCGGTCAATCTGTATGCAACGTTGATCATGATCCCCAACGGAACCCCACACAAAATCAAAACCGACAGCGCAGTTTGTGAAAGCTCCATATCTTCATCAATGAAACAGCTTTTTGGCAAGACTGCGTTTTTCTTTTATTTGTGGCTCGTAATAGTAAACACCGGAAACGGTACCAGACAGCACTACGATCCCGGCGTCAATCTCTAAGACTGCGATTTTCAGGTCTTTTCCTTCGATTGTCATATCTCCGCACTGCGTTTTCAGCATGATCGACAGATCATCAAAGCTGATCACCTCTGTCACTCCGTCAATGCGCATATCCTTCCGATCCTTCAGTGAGATCGAATGCTTACCCAATACAGGCTCCATGTTTGCCTCCGCTATATCGTACTGACAGTATTGCCTACTGTCAGTACAAATATATGCGGATTTTCCCAAAATTATGATATCACTTCATAGAGAGAGGCGGCATCGGCCTTTGCGGTATATTCTCTGACATCGAGAACACGAACCTTGAGCGTGCGTTGCCCAAAAGTGACTTCAATGATATCTCCCACTTTTACGTCATAGGACGCCTTTGCCTGCTTGCCGTTTACGGAAATATGTGCGGCATCGCAAGCTTCATTTGCAACAGTGCGTCTTTTGATGATACGGGAAACCTTCAGGAATTTATCCAGTCGCATAAATCAGTTGAGCTTATCCTTCAAAGACTGAGCAGCAGTGAACACAATTCTCTTGGAAGCTGCAATTTCAACAGCCTCACCGGTCTTGGGGTTTCTGCCCATTCTTGCATCACGAGCCTTAACGTCAAAGCTGCCGAAGCCTGCTACCTGTACTTTTTCACCGGAAGCTACGGAATCGGAAATTGCATCGATGACTGCCTTCAGAGCGATCTCTGCATCCTTCTTTGTCATGTTGCCGTTCTCGGCGATCTTTTGAATCAGTTGAGTCTTGTTCATTTTTGAAATTCCTTTCTTGTTGTTTATTTACGTACTTATTATATCACAAATTGGTATATATTTCAAGGACTTTTTTCCAAATTGAGCGTATTATTTTTTACGTTTTTTATATCTTATCTGTTTTTTAATTTATTCTGATCCCAGATACGCTCCAGTTCATCACGATCCACCTTGGTAATATCCTGTCCCTGTGCAAGAACGGCATCCTCGATCGCTTCAAAACGGTCAATGAAGCGGTTGGTTGCATGGAACAAAGCCTCTTCTGCGTTGACACCCAGCATCCTTGCAAGACTGGTGACTGCCAACAGCAGATCCCCGATCTCCTTTTCGGCTTCCGCAGGATCATCGGTCACCGCCATGACCTCCGCAACCTCCTCAAGCACCTTATCCTTGGCCTGCTCAGCACCCGAAAAATCGAAGCATGCTGCCTTTTTACCAACCTTCTGTGCTCTGAGCAAAGCGGGATACATAGGAGGAATGGCACGCAGCTTATCGGTTACCGAGATACGCTGTTTTTCCTCATTTTTGATGGCGTCCCAATTCTTCAGTACCTGCTCTGAATCCTTTGCATATACGTCACCGAATACATGAGGATGGCGGTGGATCAGCTTGACACAAATATCGTTTGCTACGTCATTGATATTGAATCTTCCCTCCTGCTCCTCTATACGGGCATGAAATACGACTTGCAAAAGCACATCGCCAAGCTCTTCACGCAACAGTACAGGATCTTGTGTATCAATCGCCTCGATCACCTCGTAAGTTTCCTCGATGAAATCATTACGAATGCTTTGATGCGTTTGCTCCTTATCCCAGGGGCATCCTTGCTCGCTTCTGAGTACGACAACAACACTGACAAGATCATCAAACGTATAAGTGTCTTTTGATAAGAGATATGAGATCGTTTCCTGAATATTCATGATGATTATATATCCTTTTTTGTTTTTGATTTTACGGGTAATATTTGTTGCAGCAGGCCTGTTTTAAAAGCAAGCAGCGCATACAGCATCACAGCCAAAGCCACAGTAAGTATTACGACAATACTTACAGAGCTGATTTTTTCCGCTGCCATACGTTTTACTATAGCAGCACTGCCAATCGATACAATCGATATGGCGCAGGCGTATGTCCATGGCGCGATAAAGCTGAAGGTTGGCGTGCATTTCATAATGTACACCAAATTGATCAAAACGATGGTCATGCAGCATACCAAGGTGCTGATCGGTGCTGCCATGATCCCGACGCGAGGCATCACGGTCAAGCCATAAAGCACTATAGCCTTGACGATACAGCCGATGGCAGTTGAGATCATAGGAATCCACGGATGACCGTATGCCTGTAATATTGCATTGGTTGCAGTAATCAGGCAGCTTGCGGGTATCGCAGCACTCATAACGATCAAAAGCGGAACAGCTGATTTCAGCTCGGGTGCATTCCGAAATAAGAGCAGCAGGATCTGATCGGAAAGCATGCCCATTCCAAGAGCAGACGGTATCGCGATCACGGCACTCAGACAAAACGTCGTATTCAATATTCGGGTTTGCTCAGCTTGATTCTTTTGATTAATCGCGTGACTCAGATGCGAGACCAGCGGCATAGAAAGTGAGCCAAAGAGAGCCGGAATTGCACTGTACAGAGGAATGACCATTGAGGTGTAGCAACCGTACATAGCAACGGCAGTTTCTTGTGCTATACCCGAATCCTGTAATCTGCGCATGATCAATGCCAGATCGATCATTTTGGAAAGCCCCGATAAAACCGCCCCGAGCGTCACGGGAAATGCAACGGCGAGCAATTGCACAAAAAGCTGTTTGGTTGTAATCTCTTTTCCATTGGGCCGTGCCTTGTCTGATTTGTTAAAAAGCAGCAAATACAGCAAACACAGTAACGTTCCGACACTCAGGCCCAGGACAGCAAAAGCGGCCGCAGTTGCAGCATTCTGCTTATACTGTATCGCTGCATAGGCAAATACAAGTCCGAACAAAAGCTTTCCCGCGGCTTCAATCACTTGTGAAATTGCAGTTGGAAGCATATTGCGTTTACCTTGATAATAGCCTCGAAATGCTCCTGATAAACAAACGAATAATACCGCCGGTGCAATAAAGCGCAGACTCTGCGCTGCCAAAGGGGCTTTGATCCATTGTGCAATATGATCCGCCATAAAGAACACAGCCGCACTTCCCAAAGTCCCGACAAACGCAAAAACGATCAGAGATAACCGAAAGATGCGCCTATGCACATTTTCATGATTGCTCATGAGAATAGAAACGGCAACCGGCAGCCCTGTAGTGGATATGACGCACAGTAATGCATATACGTCATAAGCCGCATTAAAATATCCCATTCCCTGCGCACCCAGTAAGTTCACAAGAGGAATTTTATAGCAAACGCCAATCAATTTGACGATCAGCGCAGATGCCGTCAACAGTACGACACCTGCAGTAAAGGATTCTTCCCTTTTTTTGTTCATTCTTGATCACCGCCTCTCATACCCATTGTATGAAAAGCGTTGTATCATTCAGAACTTGATGAATTCGCGATACATAGAATCGTCGGGTAAATATTGTACCGGAATAGGCTCGATCGCTGAAATGCGATTGAGAATATCCAAAGCACGCAGGTAGTATCGGCTGCTCTCTTCGACCTGCGGCAGAAGCTGGCGCAGATACGGAGTCAATAAGTGCAGGTCGTATTGCATGGTGGAATCCACAGCCACATCGCACCGATCGCGATACGGGAAGATATGCGCATCCTCATTGCTTCGAACCCCACGCCATACCTCAAGCGTTCTTTGGGCATTTGCAGAGCGATATTGTGCATCACGGACGATCCTTCTGTAAAATCTGAAAATATTGGGCTCAAACACCTGTTCTCCAACAGTAATCGCCTGATCGGGACATACAAAGATACTTGTCATGCCGTACGGAGCAACCAGTGAGGTGATTTCGGGATATACCGCTTGGATACCCTCAAATATGATCAGATCGTTCTCACCGCATGAAAAATCGGTAAAACCGCTTCTTGCATGCGTGTGAAAATCAAACACGGGAATCTTTGTTTGCGACTGAATGACGATTTCATCAAGACATACGGCAAAAGCGGTCAGGTCAATCGCATCGGCAGAATCCATGTCCAATGCACCGCCCTTATCCTCTGCCATTTTTACAAGGTAATCCATGTCATGGAAAAAGTCATCCAGCGACACAAGATGCGCCTTTACATTATGCTCAGCAAGCTTTTCCACGATCTTTTTGGCAGTGGTCGTTTTGCCCGCACAGCTTGGACCACTCAGGCAGATGAACCTTGCATTCTTCTTTAATATGACTGATACAGCATTGTCTATCTTGGTATCAAAAACCCTTTCACATTCCGCAACAAAAGCACGTGCTTCTTGCTTGGTGTAGTTGTTTTTTGTAAAAAGCATGTATAACTCCTTATAAAAACTGCTAATTAATCCAAAAGACCTCTATCTTGATAGAACTGCTCTATTTCTCTGAATTTTTGATCAAACGTTTCGTTTCTGAGGTATTCATACGGATATTTATCGTTGAAAAATCTCTTGATATAAGGCTTGGAGCCATCAACAGGAATATAATCCACAGCCTTTGTTACCGCACCTGCCCCTGCAGCAAAAATTGAATGAACCTCTTCCATCATGTAGATGTTGTAGAGTCCTTCGTTGCCTTCGGTGGCAAGTCCAACGTTTTCATAATTCCCTACCGTATTCTTCTGTCGATACATATAGTATGGCTTATACCCTTCGTGCATCGCCTTGATTTGCGAGTAATCCACGCATTTTCCCGTATCACCGCCGCGAATATCATATACCTTGGAATCCTTTTGCAATATTTCCGCAGATTTTTTTACACAAAATGTATGGACAGTGATGTTCTCCGGATGAAGGGCCAGTATTTGATCATAGGAAGCCGCAAAGGTGGAGAATTTATCTCCGGGTAACCCTGCGATCAGATCCGTATTGATGACCTTGAAGCCTGCTTCTCTTGCAATCCGGAAAGCCTGAAAGAACTCCTCACTTTTATGCCCTCTGCCAATGCCCTCCAGAACCTCGTCACACAGGATCTGCGGATTGACACTGACACGGGTTACCCCATATTGTTTGGCTACAGCAAATTTTTCCGCTGTAATGGTATCAGGCCTGCCGGATTCCAATGTATACTCCTCCAGCTTGGTCACATCTGTGGACTCAGCAATCACCGACAGCAGCATTCTTAATTGTTCTGCAGTCAGAATGGTAGGAGTACCGCCGCCTATGTAAATGGTTTTCACGTGCAGTCCCAGGCGATCGATACAGGCAAAGACATCCTTTACTTCGTCGCAAAGCTTTGCAAGATAATCGGGAATCAAAGAAAGCAAGCGCTTGGACGTATACGACACAAACGAACAATACGCACATCTTGTTGGACAGAATGGAATGGATACATAAACACTGCAGTCCTTCTTTTTCGGTGATGCGATGATCTTCGCTTCATTCAACGCAACATCGGTTGCCAAAGCTGCCTTTTTTGGAATCACGAAATATTCATTTGTCAGAATTTTTTTAACGCGTGTTTTACTGACACCCCTTTGAAGAAGATCAGTTGCCACCTTGGAAGGACGCACCCCGGTCAACATCCCCCACGAAGGGCGGTAACCGCAAATCTCGCCGCAGACCGCAAGAATGGCATCACCCAAAGCAAACTTGAGCAATTTGTCCTTGTCAATATCTGCACGATACTGATAAACACGTTCGGCCTGCGCCTGTTTTCCGCCCTGCGTCAGAACAGCATTGACCGTGTATCCTGCTTCATTGTTCTTTACATCCAATTTCAATACAGGCGTGTCAGACGTAACCTCCTGATCCTCAGAAAATTTTTCTCCGGGATAAAATATCATACACAGCGTTTGGACATAGTAGACGTTTACTTGCCCGTCTATGATCAGTTTCATAATTTTACTTTCCTTTGTTTTTCAGGACATCGCTGTCCATCACTATGGTTACAGGTCCCCAGTTGGTCAGCGTCACATCCATATCAGCACCAAACTCACCGTGTCCTACATGGCGTACATGCTGCGAAACCAGGGAAATAAAATACTCATAAAGTTTGTTTGCTTGATCGGGAGCTGCGGAGCCAAAGAAATCCGGGCGATTGCCATGGCGATACTCCGCAAGCAGCGTGAATTGCGATACAACCAGCAATTCTCCGTCAATATCCTTGACAGAGAGATTCATTTTTCCGTTTTCATCACGGAAGATTCTATGCTTGACGATCTTTTCCGCAAGAAGCTTTGCGTCCTCCTCCGTATCCCCTTTGGCAACCCCCAAAAGGATCATTAAACCGTTTTGACACTCGCCTACAACAGCTCCGTCAACTTCCACCTTAGCATGCTTGACTCTTTGTAATACTGCTTTCATGATGAATATCCTCTTACTACGTCAACCACACCGCCAAGCCCCTTGAGTCTTGACATAATTGACTGATAATGATCTGTATTTTTACAGCTGACCTTCAGATTGATGATGACCATACCGTTGGTTCTCTTTTGAGAGTTGACCGAGAGTATGGCAACGCGCATATCAGCAAGAGCGGTCGCAATATCTGCAAGCATACCGATTCTGTCTTCGGAATGCAGCTGAATGAACGCCTCATAAACTCCAATGCTTCCGGAATCATTCTGCGAGGCTTCCCATTCTGCCTTCACCCAACGGTCTGCATATTCGGTGTTGTCAATGATATTGATCACGTTGGGGCAATCACACTTATGAATTGAGATGCCGTAGCCCTTGGTAATAAATCCAATGACACGATCACCGGGCAGCGGGTTGCAGCATTTTGCAAACTTGACCTGACAGCCGGATTCACCATCCACAATAATCCCACTGTTGGAGCGCACGTTTTTGATCTTGGAGGGGGCCGAGATCATGTCGCTTTCGGTTATTTGAGGTGCTTGCTCAGGCTCGACTGTCAGATATTTTGCAGCCTCCTCTTTAATTTTGTTGGTGAGCTTTGAGATGGAAAGACCACCATATCCGATCTCATTATAGAGGTCGTCTGCACTTGCAAAACCGATGCGCTGTGCAATATTGGCGCAGATCTCGTTCCGAACGGTTTCGGACACCTTGCTCAGAGTTTTCTTGATCTCCGCTTCAAATTGAGCTTTACCCTCAACAATGTTGTCAGTTCTCTTCTCTCTCTTATACCATTGACGAATCTTGGCTCTTGCTTCACCCGTTTTGACAATGCTCAGCCAATCGCGGCTTGGCCCTCTGCTCGACGAAGACGTCAGTACCTCAACAATCTCTCCGTTTTCAAGCACACGGTCGATCGGCACAATGCTGCCGTTGATCTTGGCACCGATCATCTTGTTACCGACAGCGGAGTGAATGGCGTACGCAAAGTCTATGGCCGTCGCCCCCTGTGGCAACGCGATTACATCGCCCTTGGGTGTAAACACAAATACCTCGTCATGGAAGATGTCGGTCTTGAGTGCGTGCATGAACTCATCGGGATCGCGTGCGCCGTCCTCTGTTTCGATCAGACGGGCGATCCACTCCAGCTTTTTATCCATATCCTCCTTGGAGGTAGCCCCGGATTTATATTTCCAATGCGCAGCAATACCATATTCTGCAATATGGTGCATCTCCCAGGTTCTGATCTGCACTTCAAAAGGAATACCGGATCTGCCGATTACGGTAGTATGCAAAGATCTGTACATATTGGGCTTGGGGGTAGAAATATAGTCCTTGAATCTGCCGGGCATGGAATTGAACATCTCGTGAATGATACCCAAAACCGTATAGCATTCCAGCTCGGTATCCACAATGATTCTCATGGCATAAAAGTCATAGATCTCATCGAACATTTTTCCCTGAGAAAACATCTTCTTATAGATACTGTAAACGGTTTTGATTCTTCCCTCAAGCGTATAGGAAATATGATTTTCTTCAAGCTTTGCGCCTACCGTCTGACGGATATTTTCAATAAAATTCAAGCTTTGACCGTATTTCTTCTCAATTCCGCTTCTGACCTCTTCATAACCGATCGGATCAAGATAACGTACACCGAGATTCTCCAGCTCCTGCTTGATCTTCTGCATACCAAGACGGTGTGCAAGCGGCGCATAGACCTGCATGGTTTCAAGCGCGGTGATTCTGCGCTTGTTATCAGGCTTTGCATCCAAGGTTCTCATGTTGTGCAAGCGGTCACACAGCTTAATGAAAATCACACGCACGTCCTTGGACATCGCCAACAGCATTTTTCGCAGGTTTTCAATATGCGCCTCTTCCTTGTCCTCAACCTGCAAGGTCACGATCTTGGTCAGACCGTCAACCAAAATGGCAACGTCCTTACCAAACAGCTTTTCTATTTCCTTGAGGTTGGTCTTATCAGCGCAGTCCTCAACCGTATCATGCAAAAGTGCTGCACAAATTGAGTCCGTGTCAAGCTCAAGTCCCGCAACGATCTCCGCTACGGCAACAGGGTGGGAAATATACTTCTCACCGCTTGCGCGGTATTGTCCCTCATGCAGATTGTCTGCATAAGCAAATGCATGCTTGATTTTTTCAATATCGTATTTTTTGCCCGTTGCCTTGAGAATGTCAAGTAAGCGGGTTATGTCTGTGTGAACAGTGTTTTGCATATTCGTTCCTCTTAGTTTATCTGCCCAAAAAATTCACCTGCACTGTGCGCGCAGTTTTTTCAAGATCTCTGAGTTTTCAATGTTTGTCTTTGCTGCATTACAGTATACATCGAAAATATACAGATTGTCACTTGGCTCCTTGACTCCGCAAAGATCCAGCTCCTTGAGTATATTGATAATATACTTCAGCTTGATATAATTGATCTGCAAAGCAGATGTCATATTCAAAGTTGAAAGCAACGTTTTATGTGAGAAGGTATTATGACCTATGCGACATTCTCTGCGCAGCAGTTTATATACCTCAGCAATGTCTTCTCTGTTCGGAATCACGTTTTCAGCAGGCGATACACAAGCTCCCTCCAGGATTTGTTGATATCTTTCCTTTTCCCGCTTGCATTTTTCAGCATACTCATCCGAAATACGCATATCCTTTACGATCAGCTGCAGACTCTTGACGTTCTGATACTCGTTGATGCTCAACTGAAACATAACGTCAACGCAATCCGAGACACTGAACGGGAAAGTGGATGCGGGTACGCCGAACCAAACTGCTTGCATTTGTAAGCCATCCTTTGCCAGAATGACCTTACAATGCTTTCCTGCACCCAAAGGAATCACCTTATAGATCGTAAGATTTCGGGTAACCAGCTCAGGAGTCGGGTTTGCAACACCAAACGGCTCAAGCCCGGAAAGTTCAACGGCCAGCGGCATGGTCAGACTGTTGACGTCCACCTCGCAATCCGCCTCATAGCAAATATCCAAAGCATCACTGTCCAGATTTTCTCTGGCATATTGATTGATCCTCTTTTTGAATTCATCAATATTGCATCTTGCAATAGACAAGCCCGCCGCCAATTCGTGGCCTCCGTATCTTGTCAACAGATCGCTGCAATATGTCAAAGCATCCACAAGATTCATTCCCTTAACGCTTCTGCCCGAGCCCTTCCCCACGTCGTCCAGACTTGCATAACCGCGCGTTGCTCCGTCAAAAGAGATCAGCACGGAAGGCAGTCCGAATTTTTCCGTGATCCTGGAAGACACGATACCGATAATGCCCTGTTGCCAGGAATCATCCTGCAGAACGATCACTCTGTCATTGATAAAGTCATGCTCCTGCTCAATGATCTTATAGGCCTGCTCGGCAATTCTGTTTTCTTCTATCTGGCGCTTTGTATTGATCGCGCATAGCTCTTCTGCTCTTTGCTTGGCCATTTCGGGATCTTCCTCAAGCAAAAGCTCAACAGCCTTGATTGCACTGCTGATTCTGCCGGCTGCATTGATACGCGGTGCAATTCCGTATCCGATAAATCCGGATGTGATCTTCTTTTTCTTTGGAGGCTGATCCTGTCTGGCGTTTGGATTATACGAGGACGCTTCAATCAATGCGTTCAGACCGCATCTTTGTGTATTTTCAACAGCAGAAAGACCAACTGCAACTATGTATCTGTTTTCGTCTATGATAGGCATAACGTCTGCAATCGTACCTATCGCCGTCAGATCGACATAATCTCTGCAAACAGATTCAACAGCTTTTTGGGCATCAACTCCGCGTCTTCTGCATTCATCGATCTCATAAGCACATATCAGCTTAAATACCACACCTACGCCTGCCAACTCCTTGAAGGGATAAGGGCAATCAGGTCTGTGCGGATTGACAACGGCGCATGCGTCCGGCAAAACAGATCGACACTCATGGTGATCCGTAATCACCATATCAATCCCCAAGGATGCAGCGTAAAGTACCTCTTGATCGGCCGTAATTCCGGTATCAACCGTAATGATCAGGCTTACTTCATGTTCTGCAAGTACTTCTATTGCAGCATTGCAAAGACCGTACCCTTCCTTATCTCGGCTGGGTATATAGTAAACAACATCAGCCCCCTTGCTTTTGAGATACAGGTAGATAGAAGTCACCGAGGTAACGCCGTCAACGTCATAATCTCCGTAAATCGCAATGGTCTCTCCGTCCGCCACAGCCTTTGCAATGCGTGCAACAGCCTTATCCATGTCCTTCATCAAATAAGGATCATGTAATGCGGAGATGTCTGTGTGAATAAAAGCATGTGCTTTTTCCGGTGTGTCGTACCCTCTGTTATATAGGAGTCGCGCTGTTATGGGAGAAACACCGATCTCTTGTGAAATGCGTGCAATCTTTTGATCCTTCTCTCCTCCGTCAGGTGAATAGAGCATAGACCACACACGTTCTCGTCTCATTTCATTCATGTCAAATTCCTTCATCAAATTCGTTTTATGATTCCATTGGTCACATCGGCACCAAAGAACCACTGTAAACGCATCTAAAACTTCTTAAATTAAATTTTTAATATTTTTTTAATCTTTATACGGCGCATAGCGCTTCATGACTGCAAGCGCTGTACGGACACCATCAACTGCGGCGCTGGTAATACCTCCCGCATATCCCGCACCTTCACCGCAGGGATATACGTATGAAAAACCGATAGCGGTTCCCTCTTGCGTTCTGGAAATGCGCACAGGCGCACTGGTTCTCGTTTCTGCCCCCGTCAATACTGCATCGGAAGCTGCAAAACCTTCAATCTTTCTGTCAAATGCCTGAAGACCGTAGCGTAACGTGGTGTTGACCGCATCCGGGAATACAGTGGCCAGATCTGCCACACGGCATCTGCCATTCATATACGTCGGTTGTATTCGCGACGGTTCATGCACCGCCTTACCACACAAATAGTCACCGACTGTCTGCACAGGTGCAGAATAATCAGAACCGCCCGCGACGTAAGCCTGTCCCTCAATTCTCCGTTGAAGTGCAATAGCTCCCTCAGCAAGGCTTCCGTTTATTGGTTCAAAGTCGTCGCACCCGAGCGAAACAACTACTGCGGCATTGGAATTACGACCGTTTCTTGCCCGATAGCTCATTCCGTTGACTACCAATTGATTCTCTTCCGATGCCGCCGCCATGACCTCTCCGCCCGGACACATGCAAAACGTATATACGCCCCTTTGCGTCCTTGTATCCGAAAGTGCATATTCAGCATGACCAAGCGCCGGATGACCGGCAAAATCTCCATACAGTGCCTTATCGATGTCCGTTGTCAGATGCTCAATTCTGACTCCTACGGAAATCGGCTTTGCTACAAGCTCCAGCTGCTTTCGGAGCAGCATTTTGTAAGTATCTCTCGCGCTGTGTCCAATGGCAAGAATGATTGTACTGCACAAGATATCTCCCGCCGTCGTATATGCCGTAACTGTTCCATCTGCGTTATGCGCAAAGCCGTCCAATCTGCAACGGTATCGAACAGCACCGCCAAGACGTTTGATCTCTTTCAGTATACTGTCAACCACACCACGCAGCAGATCCGTTCCAACGTGTGGCTTGGACACAAACAATATGTCAGCAGGAGCACCATGCTCCACAAAGGTATTCAAAACAAAACTGCACTTGGGATCATGAATGCGTGTCATCAGCTTTCCGTCCGAAAAAGTACCTGCACCGCCCGCACCGAATTGCACGTTGGAATCCGTATCCAGCCTTTGCGTTGCATAAAACTCATAGACAGTTCTCGCGCGATCCTCAATCGAATCACCTCGGTCAATGATAATGGGACGGTAACCGTTTCGCGCCAACATCAAAGCAGCAAACAAGCCGGCAGGTCCCATACCAACGACCAACGGAGGCGCTTTCATGATCTCTGATCCGAATTCCGGAAGAATGCAATCATCGTCATAGAGAAGCTTGATCTTTTCTTTTTGCAATAACGAAGCATCATTGGGATATTCCCCGTTGATGTTTATTGCCAACACCGAATATACAAATCGGATATTCTCGCGGTCTCTTGCGTCAACTGATCTTTTGAACAGAGAAAGCTGAAATTGCGCTGCACAGAGCCGCGCTCTTTTTAATCTCTGACGCGCTTTTGCAAAAATCTCTTGCTCTTGTGCGTCCAAAGGGACAGTGATCGATTCGACCACCATCCCTGCTGTGCGTTTGAATATGTTATTTGTCAGCATCATTATTTTCGGGGATATTGCTTTCAACGGTCAGCGAAACGACCAAGCCGGAAATGTCGTATTTTACGTTTTCATTCTTGCTTGCATCACCGAACAGAAGGTTTCCTTGCTCATCATAGAATCTGACCGAAGTTACGGGAATCTTGTGTACCGCCACAACGTCCTTGACGCTTTGATAGTCCAGATCGCATATTGCGTAGCTTATCTTGGATATCTCCTGCTCGGCTCCGAACACCGTAAACGTACCCGCGGTAGTTGTCGGATCAAGCGTATACCTGTATGTGACCTTATCAAGATCGACCGTAATGTCCTGAACCGTAAACTGTACCTGCTTTGCAACGTAAACCGTAACAACAGCCGGTGTGATCTCAAAATTTTTGAGTTCACTTCGGTTACCGTCATCGTCGATCATATATGCTTTGATGGTTGCAACACCGTTATTGGTGGTGCTGACGTCTGCCACCAGACGGATGCTTTGCGGATCGAGCTTTGCAAGCTCGCGATTTGTGCCACTGATCGAAATGTTTGCGCTGGGAACGCTGAGCGAGTGAACGTCATACCCGGTTGCTTCCTTGAATGCTTCCCCGCCAACAAATTCTACCGGCAGCTGATTGTAAGTCTTTACATTGATATCGTCATCGATCGCCTGTGCATACAGCCAGATGCTGCATGCAATCAAAAAACAAACGATCAGAGTGCCGATGTTCACAGACTTCTTTTCATAGATTTTTGGTGTTTTGGAAGTGTTCGTTTTCATCATCATTCCTCCTCACCGTCGTTAGCATCATCCATAACGTAATCCGCTTTATTTTTGGATCCTGCATGGACACCTCTCTTTTTTCTGTAGTCCATGAATTTATAAAGTGCATCATGCAGATTCTTGTTATCGTAGTTTCTGTACAAAGCGCCTCTGTATGCTACCGAGATAATACCGTTTTCTTCGGAAACGATAACGACCATCGCGTCACTTACCTCTGTAATACCAACACCCGCGCGGTGTCTTGTACCAAGATCTCTGACAGCGTCTTCATTATCAGAAAGCGGCAGCTTGCATGCGGCTGCTCCCACGCGGTCACCTTCAATGATGACGGCACCGTCATGCAAAGGAGACCTATTGACAAAAATGTTGCGCAAAAGCTTTGCGGAAACCATAGCATCCAGTCGCTCACCCTTATCCATATAGTCCTGCAGCTTTGTCGTTCTCTGGATCACGATCAATGCTCCGTAACCTTCTGAGGAAAGCGAGCAAGCAGCGGACGCAATTTCGGAAGCCAGATACTCTATTTCAGCCTCCGTGCCTACCTTTTCACCGCCAAAGCGACCAATTCTCAGCGAAGTATTACCCACTGTTTCCAAGGCGTCACGCAATTCGGGCTGAAAAATGATCACAATCGCAATCAGACCGACCGTCAAAAAGTTATCCATGATCAATCCGACAGCCTTCATTTCAAGAATGCTGCAGATCATGAAAACGCCAAACAAAGCCGCAATGCCCAGCAGTAATTTGCCGGCTCTGCGTCTTCTGACAAACTTATACAAGTAATACAACAAACCCGTCAACAGTAAAATGTCAAGCAGGTCAGTCACAATGTTCATGTTATTGATCGGAAAAAGAACGTAATCCTCCATAAAGGTACGGATCATATTCATAAGCTCCTGCCAATTGATCACTCACACCACCGCCTTCGCAATAGAATACCATTAAACATTATATCACAACAATTCAATAATTTCAACGGCTTTCTATATATTTTATAAAAAGTTTATAATTATATAAATATGAAAGCAGCCGCGCACTCCGATCGCACGCGGCTGCCATTGCTTATTTTGTTGTTTGTTCTACCATACCCGCAAGCAACACACGCACCGCATGCAGATAATCATCATCGTTGGTATATGTGATCACGTCAGTCGTAACCATTTTCACTATGTCATCCGTTGCCTGTTTACCCGAATTTTGTTCCAGCATCTCAAGCATCTGATAATCCTGAATACCAATACGGATGTTCTCCAGTCTGAACGAGGATACGGGTTCATAAATGCCGACTTCGGCACCGCTGTAAAGAAGCACACCGTCGCCATACACGGTGGAGATCACAGTCGAGGACAGATCGTTATAAGGATCGGCAGACCAATAGGTCGAACCCCAATAAAGTACACCGGTTGCTTCAGTCATCTTGCACTGCCAGATGGATACGACAGGCTCTGTCCCGTCACCGGTAGCGAGCCAGTTTGCATAGGGCTGATTGGGTTCCCAGCAGAAGTACAGCCAAAGCTGGTCACCACCCGCTACCTGTTCCTTCATTCTGTCAGCAAACGTGCCGTATTGCTGATCCTGCAGCTTGGTGGTCAGGAACTGTGTACCGCTGACGATGCTCTTCTCTCTGGGGGTAAACGCAAACACCTTGGTACACCAGATCTGCGTATAGGGCTGCATGAAGGAAATCTGATCCATTCCATCGATGTTAATGTTTGTAAAGAACGGTGCTACCATCTTATAGCCGGGATACGTACCGGACAAGCGCTCTCCGTTGCTTTGCAGCTTATAAAGCAAATCGGTATTGGTGGGTTCATCCACGTAGTAAAAGATTCCCTTTTCAAACCATTCTTGCTTTTGTGACAGCATTGCATATGCCCCGGCCTCGTCACCGTTCATGATCTCATTGATCATAAACGTATTGACTCTGGGATTATCAAGATATTCCACAACACGGCTGTCTCTGAGCTGATATGGAAGAATATACGAGGAAATGCGGTTTTCCAGCATAAAATCGTAATAAATCTTGTAAATCTCTTCGGTGTTCAGCTCATTCATACCCTTTGCAGAATAGCTGTTGCCGATCACCCAGGGTGACATATGGACCGCAGTTTTGAGTGCTGTTTTCTCATCCAACGAGAAATTATATACCTTTGTGTATACCTTGGCCGTCTTGATACAAGCATCGGTATCGGCATCGTAGATATTCACCGTTGCACTGTAAAGCCCGGCAGCTTCATTCTGATCAGCCCAGACCTTGAGAACGAAGCCCTGGGAATGATTCTTTGCAACACTGACGCTGCCGTTCACGGGAGGCAGCGCATCCGGAATCCACGCATTACCCATCTTGGCATAATGCTCACGCAGCAGCTGCGTTTTGAGCACGTTGCCCTGCTCATTGACCATCTCGGAAACTTCGATGCGGATATTTCTGTCAGCCGCTGTGGGTGCGACGAAAATCTGGCAGTTTTCAATACTGTTCCCCGCCATATGGATCACGTATGTATTCATACCGGAAGGCGTGATATCGTCACGATACGTCTTTTCGGTCATATGGTCAAACCAGAAAAGAACCGAATCATCCTCGCTCGTTGCGGTCAGCTTGTCGTAGTTGACACCGGGAACGGCATCTTCTTTCAGATCGGATCCTTCTCCGGGGCGCGTCATGTCGATATTCATATTTCCGTAAGCCTCACCCGGTGTTTTGTAAAAGTCAACGGATGCAATATAGACGCTTTCGTTTCCGCCCGAAGGCGCAACCAAAAAGTCAAAGCGGAACAGTCTGACATCGCCCGACCATTCGGCAGCGGAAAGATCGAATACAAGATACTGCCAGTCACTGTTTGTCATATCAAACACGCTGACCTTGCTCAAGCCCGGTGTGTAATTCTTGACAGCACCCGCAGCATAAAACATTTCAAACGCATCTGAAGTCACGTTTTCAGCCTTGATCTTGAGTACGACGTACTTATACTCATCCGCATCAGCAGGTGAAATATTGAACTTTTTAACGTAATTGGAGTAATTGAAGCAAATAAAAGGATCGTTTGCACCGTCTTTTGTAGTGAGTTTGAGTACGTAGCCGCATGTATCGTCCTTCACGATCTCAAAGTCGCATTGGTTTGCTTCCGTGAGCATTTTTTTCCAGTTGAAGGATTCCTGTCCTGTAAACGTGATATGTGTGGATGATACGGGATCGTTGAATTCATTCGTTGTCGTTTGTTCCTCTGTTGTCATTTCCTCGGATGAAGAATCGGTGGTGTCGTCCGTAGTCGGCTCGGTGTCAGGGGCTTGCGTTGTCGCCTCCGGAACCGCTGCGGTAGTTTGTTCCGGATCAGTACCGGTGTCAGGCGTGCATGCTGCAAGCAGTATGCACGACAGCATCAGAAAAGCAAGAATGATAAGCGGAATCCTTGTTTTGTTCATAAAATAATCCTTTCTCAACGTTGTTTTCTGTTCAACATTGCATGCTTGATATCCCAAAGCTTTTGTGACAAGTCCACATAGTATTTATGCGGATTGGTAAAGCGGCGCACCTCTTCCCACATGCCTGAAAGCTCTTCCTGACAATGTGCCTTGATCGTTTCAATATCGGGAAGCTCATAAACCTGAACGCCATTTTCAAAAACAGGCACCATCAGCTCGGTTGCACTAAAGTCGGTCATCAGCTTACGCTTCCAGGTATGCTCGGGATCAAAGATCTCATAGGGCTGTGTATCATCAATGATCTCATCGTGCAGGCAGATCACGTCCGCCTCAGCCTTACCTGTTGTCTTTCCGCGCAATCTGTAGATCTTCTTGAAATGTGGCGTTGTGATTTTGCCGACGTTTTCGCTGATCTTGATCTTGGGAATGATATTACCTTGCTCATCCTCAATCGCAACAAGCTTGTAAACTCCTCCAAACACGGGAGCGCTCAGCGATGTGATCAGACGCTCACCAACACCGAAAGCATCCACGCAGGCCCCCTGGCGGATCAGCTCACGAATGATATACTCGTCAAGCGAGTTGGAAACAACGATCTTACATTCCGTCCAGCCTGCTGCATCCAGCATTTCCCTGACCTTTTTTGACAAATACGTGATATCGCCCGAATCCAGTCTGACACCGCACTTGGTAATGCCCTTGGGCTTCAGCACCTCATTGAATGCGCGAATGGCATTCGGAACACCAGATTCAAGCACGTTATACGTATCGATCAGCAATGTAGCGTTGTTGGGATAGATCTCGCAATAGGTTTTGAACGCTTCGTACTCGGTATCAAACATCTGCACCCAGGAATGCGCCATGGTACCTGTCGCAGGAACACCGTATGCAATATCCGAAATGGTGCATGCAGTACCGGAGCAGCCGCCGATATACGCGGCACGTGCGCCCAGGATCGCAGCGTCACTTCCCTGCGCACGTCTGGAGCCGAATTCACTGATCGGTCTGCCCTTTGCTGCGCGTGCAAGTCTTGCAGCCTTGGTAGCGATCAGCGACTGGTGATTGATCATCATCAAAATGTACGTTTCAATGAACTGTGCCTCGATCGCTTTCGCGCGAACCGTCATCAGCGGTTCACCGGGAAAAACAACCGTGCCTTCGGGAACAGCCCAGATATCGCCGGTAAACTTAAATGTGCGCAGATACTCAAGGAATTCTTCACTGAAGCAATTTCTGTCTTTGAGATACGCGATATCCTCCTCGTCAAAATGCAGATCGTTGATGTACTGAACAACCTGTTCAAGTCCCGCCACGACTGCAAAGCCGCCGTTGTCGGGATTGGATCTGTAGAACACGTCAAAATACGTGATCTTGTCCTTGAATCCGCATTTGAAATATCCGTTGCTCATGGTCAATTCGTAGAAATCACACAGCATCGTTAAATTTCTTGATATGTCTTTCATTTGTTTTCGCCTTCTTCCTGAAAATTTATTGATAATATTATAGCAAATACGGTGATAAAAGTCAATGATTCTCATAAGATTTCGCGATTTTTTATGACAATGCTTGCAATTCGGATATTTTGGTGGTATAATGAATGTAGAATATTGTTTTTTGGGAGGATTCCATGAAACACGGATTTATCAAAGTTGCGGCAGCAGCGCCCGAAATCAGACTTGCGGATTGCACTTATAACGCAAACGTATTAGCAGAAACTGCACGTAGCGCATACGAACAAGACTGTGTGCGTGTTATCGCATTCCCCGAGCTTTGCCTGACAGGCGCTTGTTGCGCAGACCTTTTTTATCAAAGCACCCTGATCGCCGGCGCAAAAGACGCGCTCGCGTTTTATCTTGAAAGCACAGCTGATCTGGATATGGTGAGCATTGTCGGCCTGCCCATGGTGATGAACGGCAAGCTTTATAATTGCGCTGCGGTTTGCTGCGCGGGTACGCTGCTCGGTATCGTGCCTGCAAGCAAGTCCAACGGCCGTTATTTTGCATCGCTCAACGATTCCGCTTATGCGTTTGATCCGTTTGGAGATGGCATGCAGACTTGCAATTTCGGCAATAACACCATCTTCTCCTGCACTTCCATGCCCGAACTCAAGATCGGTGTATGCGTGGGCGATGACAATATCGACGGTCTTTGTGCTGCCGGTGCGACCTTGATCTGCAGGCTTGATGCCACGCCCGTGCGCGTTGACCGGACCGAAAAAGCAGTCACCGATTCGCAATATTTGTCTGATATATATCACTGCGCATATCTGTTCGTCAACGCAGGAAGAGGCGAATCCACCACGGATGCTGCCTTTGGAGCGCAAACCCTGATTGCAGAAAACGGAAGCCTGCTTGCGCATCGCAAGCCCTTTGATTTTGATCGCGATTATATTGCGACCGAGATCGACGTACAGATGCTGACCGCGGAACGCTACAAGGATGCTGCGTTTACCAACAAAACGGGCAACCGCGAATATGCAGAGATTGATTTCGATCTTGGCTATTGCGACACAACGCTGACAAGACGCGTCAACGCACTTCCCTTCATCCCTTGTGATAACACTGATTTTGCCACCATTTTGCGCATCCAGTCCGAGGGCTTGCGTGCAAGAATCAAGGCAGCACACGCGGATATGCTGGTGCTTGGCATTTCGGGCGGTCTTGACTCCACGCTTGCGCTTCTGGTGGCCGTGGACGCGCTGAGATCCCTGGATATGCCCGCAGACAAGCTGATCTGCATTACAATGCCGGGTTTTGGCACGACAAGCAGAACCAAGAATAACGCGACCGTGCTTTGCGAGCAGCTTGGCGTTGATTTCCGCGAGATCCCGATCGGCGACTCGGTTGCGCTGCACTTCAAGGCCATCGGACACGATCCGAGCAATCATAATGTCGTATATGAAAACAGTCAGGCAAGAGAGCGCACGCAAGTGTTGATGGACGTGGCAAACGGCTGCAACGGCCTCGTTGTCGGCACGGGCGACCTTTCCGAGTCTATACTCGGCTGGGCAACTTACAACGGCGACCATATGTCCAACTACAGCGTCAACTGCGGTGTTCCCAAAACGCTTGTACGCAGACTGGTAGGCTTTGCGGCTGACCGCTACAAGGCAAATGGCCAGACCGCTTTGGCAGACGCTTTGTACGACGTGCTCGGCACACCCGTCAGCCCCGAGCTACTGCCTGCAAACGAAAACGGCAGCATCGCGCAAAAGACAGAGGATCTGGTCGGCCCTTACGAGCTGCACGACTTCTTTATTTACTATGTGCTGCGCTACGGCTTTGGCCCTGCCAAGATCTATCGCCTGGCGCAATATGCTTTTGACGGCAGCTACGACGACAGCGAGATCAAAAAGTGGCTCAAGGTGTTCGCACGCCGCTTGTTCACCCAGCAATTCAAGCGCTCCTGCATGCCCGACGGCCCTGCCGTCAGCACTGTCACAGCATCTCCCCGCGGCGGCCTTTGCATGCCCTCCGATGCAGCATTTGCCCTGTGGATGAATGAGATTGAGGGGCTTTGATATCAATGAATTTGATTTTATCATCCTGTGACTTTCACAATCCAAGTTCAGCAAGGGTTATATACGATCATCTTCCTAAGCCACTTTCCGACTGTAAGGTTTTATATCAAGCATCTACGATGTACAGGCATTATCTGACCAAGACTCTATCGTTATCAGAGAAGATTGATTTGTATTTATTCGACAGAAAAATTCCCTCTTTTTTTCAAAAAACATCTTGCAAAACACGCAAAGATACTGTATAATGTATGTTGACTATATATGTTCTCAAAAAAATGTACATATATCAATTCAGGAGGAAACACAAATGAATCAACGCTATGAATCCGCAAAGCAGATCTACGCTAAGTACGGTGTTGACACCGAGGCTGCGATCTCCAAGCTTTCCGACATTCGCATTTCCATGCACTGCTGGCAGGCAGACGATGTTCTTGGTTTCGAGAACAACGGCCCTCTGACCGGCGGTATTCAGACCACCGGTAACTATCCCGGCAGAGCAACCGGCCCCGATCAGCTGTTTGCAGACCTTGAAAAGGCTCTCTCCCTGATTCCCGGTACTCACAAGCTCAACGTTCATGCAAACTACGCAATCTTTGAGGATGGCGAATTTGCTGACAGAGATGCTCTGGAGCCCAAGCACTTCCAGAAATGGGTAGACTTCGCAAAGAAGCACGGCATGGGCCTGGACTTCAACCCCACCTACTTCTCTCACCCCAAGGCTAACGGTCTGACTCTCTCTTCTCCCGACGAAGAGATCAGAAAGTTCTGGGTAAGACACGGCATCTGCTGCATGAAGATCGCTGAGTACTTCGCAGACGAGACCGGCTATCCCTGCGTGATCAACTTCTGGACCGGCGACGGCTTCAAGGATATCCCCGCTGACCGTATGGGTCCCCGTATGAGATACGCACAGTCCCTGGACGAGATCCTGGCTTGCGGCTACGACAAGACCAAGGTTTATCCTTGCGTTGAGTCCAAGGTATTCGGTATCGGCGTGGAGTCCTACACTGTAGGCTCCGGTGAGTTCGCTCTGTCCTACGCACTGTCCCGCGGTATCGTTCCGCTGTTCGACAACGGTCACTATCATCCCACCGAAGTCGTTTACGACAAGCTGCCCGCAATGCTCTGCTTCTCCGAGAAGCTGGCTATGCACATCACAAGACCCATTCGTTGGGACTCTGACCACGTTGTAAACTTTGACGATGACACCAGAGAGATGATGATGGAAGTCGTTCGCTGCGATGCTCTTGACAGAGTATTCCTGGCTACCGACTACTTCGATGCTTCCATCAACCGTGTAGCAGCACTTGTTATCGGTATGAGAAGCGTTCAGAAGGCTCTGCTGTACGCTCTGCTCTCCCCCAACGCTGAGATGAAAGCTCTGCAGGATGCAGGCAACACCACCAAACTGATGATGCTGCGTGAGGAAGTCAAGACTCTGCCCTTCGGTGACATCTGGATGGAATTCTGCGAGAGAAACAACGTTTGCGGTTGCTCTTGCTGGTTCAAGGAGATCGAAGAATACGAAGCTGAGGTTCTCTCCAAGAGATAATTACATAAGCCAACATTTTATGGGGCAGTTGCATGCAACTGCCCCTATTTCTATTGACAATTTCCCCGTATTTATGTATAATATATACAACAAACAAATGGAGGTGCTTTATGAAAAGACTTTTGCCTTTTTTGCTTACGCTGCTTTTGCTGCTTCCCTGCTTGGCAGCGTGTAAAACCCCGCCCTCGCCGGATACGGGTACAGATTCTGAAACGGGTACGACCGATCCCGCGCAGGATACTCCGCTGGCACTTGTCAAGGATGGCGCAAGCGAATATGTGATCGTGCGTCCCGCCAATATCAAGGCTGACGATCCTGCGTTTTTGGCAGCCGTTCTGCTCCGCGATACCGTGGAAAAGCTGACTGGCGTAGCTTTGCAGATCGTGACCGACGACGAGGCAAAATACACCCTTTCCGAGAAAGAGATCGTAATCGGAAGCGCACGCGATGCGGCATATGCCGAGAACACGGTTTACGTATCCGAAAGCAAGCTCTATATCGGAGGAGAAAAGCAACTTTTGTCCGATATGGTTGCTGCATTTTTCAGCAAATGCTTCAACTATGACATCACCTCACAGGAGGATACACAGATGGCTGAGCTTTCTGTCCCCGCTGATCTTATCATGGATCAGGCGGGTAATATCATAACGGATCAGGTGCGTCAGGACACCACCGCCTGGGGTGACACCATCACTTATGCGGATGATGTTGCCAATCTTATCAACTTCCGTTATCTTGATCAAAGACGTGATACTGCAGAAATCACGAACGGTGACGTGCGTTTGGTTTACAACCTGGATAAAAAAGACAACAAACAAGTCTCCGGGCTTTACAATCATAACGGAATTGCCTACCTGACAGACACGATGGATGCATTCGTCATCACCGAAAGTGGCGACAAGCTGTATTCCTCGCGCTCGGGCAACAATGCACGCGGCAATATCTACAGATTTGGTTATTACTATTACGATATTCATTTTCTGGATCAAGGCTTCTTGCCTTCCGTTTATGAATTTGATGAGAGCGCAGGCAGCTACGATATGCTAGCCAAGGCGCGCAAGCCCTCCTCCCACGACATTGAATCTGTCGCTTTGAATGACGGTGTACTGACCGCAATCGTACAAAGCACGTACGATCCCTATTTCCATTGGAACGTGAAGTATAACGCGGAGGATTACAACGCAATTCAAATCACCATGCGCACCGAGTATGCGTCCAACGTTACGCTGTATCTCAAAGCAGGCGCTTATGACAATTTTAACAGTGATCAGATTGTTTCCTTCTCGGTAAAGCCGGGCGATGAGTACTGCACCGTCATCGTTCCTCTCGTTTCTATTCCCGATTACACGGGCAAGGTGGAATCCATCCGTGTGGACTGCGGCGATAAGGTTGGTGAGAAGATCGAGATCACGGAAATGAAAGCGGTTAAGATCAACACAACTGCAGCGACCGCCATGAAACTTGACCGCAACCTGCATGTTTACGGTGACAAAATGCATCAGCAAATCCGCGTGGTGGCAGATGGTGACGCTCACGGCTTGAAAGGATTCGGCATGGTTACCCGCATTGAGCAAAGCCGCGTATCTTCGCTTGTAATTGCCGACAAGAACGGTAAGCACTCCTCCATTGACGGCATTGACGCTGCCTCGGTACAATACGTTGGCTTTGATGTAACCGATGCGGGTGTGTTTGGTTACATTTTCCCTGCCGAAGAACAATACGTCGGTGAAGTGACCGTCACCTTGGAGGACGGCTACTACGTGATCACACAGACCTATACCCCTGCTACCACAACTCTGAAAAGCCATGATAGCTACTCGATCGGTCACCGCATTTACACCGACAAGGGACACTCGTTCGACGAGCTGGAAAGACAGGCTTATATTGAACGCAATCCGTTGACCGACATCAAGATCGTCAACAAGAGCGATAACGCAAAATACGTCGGCTACAACAGTCTTGTCGGCTGTTACACATACACGCTGGACGGCACCGACTTCAATAAGCCTTATTATGAAGAACCTCAAAAGCATTATATTGTTGATTCGCAGATCGTCGGAGACGATTATGACCGTGAGATTTATATCTTTGCACACACCAACAATACGGGATGCCTTGAATGCGGCGTGGTGCTTGACGAAGCTGACAGACTGTTGCCCATCAGCGTAGAGGTCTGCAAAAATTTCAAGGGCGAATACGAAGAAACTTTGTTTGATCCCGAGGATATGCACTACGGCTATTCGATATTCCCCATCACAGTCTCCAAGAACCAGACAAAACAGTTCAAGTCGATCAACCTGTACCAGAACTGGGGGAACTTCCCGCTCAAGCAGCTCTCCTCCATTCAGTTTATCGCACCGTATTACCATCTCTCCTGCGGTACGACAGAGACCAACTGTATAGCCCCCTATTACGTTTACGGCAAGGATTACTGGACGCTGCCCGACTTCCGCGCCATGTCTTCACCCCTGTGGCCCAATCAGCCGCAACACACCAGCGCGGGCAGATTGTACTGGCTGCAATACACCGATGCACAAGGAAACTTCTATGGCTCCGAATCACAAACCGCAGACATTTCGTCTTCCGGCCCTGTTTACGTGGATATTGATATGTCGTATCTGTCTGATGACGGTAAGATCCAAGTCGATTACAGACAGGCGGAGATGGCGCAGTCCGACGAAACCAGAACCTACTACACGCTGGATCTGACTGTACTTGAGGATCTTGAGATCAAGGGTTTTGTCAACAATTTCTCGTTCTTCTCGATGGACGGACGCGCGATCGTTTATAAGAAGCTTGGCTACCTTGACCAAAACAATCAGCCGCAAACGGTTGACCTGAAGCTCAGCGAGCATACCGATTACTACAAACTCGGTAAAGAGGGTGCGTATTTTGATTATTACATCGACTCTGATCCTTCCCATAAGGGTACGGATTCGGTCAACATGGCTGTCGTGATCAAGGATTACAGCATGATTCTTGGCGGTAAGCCTTATGACGGCAATCTCGTTTTGAAGGAACAGTTTGACGGAACGGTCAACCTTGCAACCCTGACCGTGGATGCAGGTGACGTCACGCTGCGCGCAGGCGATACCGTGCATATTGATATGATCCTGTTGCCTTGGGGATATCCCGATAGCAAGGACGACTCCAACGTGCTTGGCGTCAGAGAAGATTCGGTTCTCTCCCCCATTCAAGTGCAAGCGAATATCGGAACGGTAATTGAAGATACGTATCTGCCAAGAGTGCATGCAGAAAATAACACCGCTGAATTCACAGTCAGCGGTGGCGGTTCGACAGTTTATGCTGTACGCGTCTTCGGATTTGATACATACACAAAACCAACCATTCAGGTTTACGAAAACGGAGCCTGGACAGACTTTGACTATCAGCATCACGATTACGACGGCTATATGTCCTTCCGCGACGAGGACGGCTCCTACTCCTATGCTTTCTCCTTTGAGATGAAGGACGGAGAGACACGCACGTTCCGCGTAACACAATAATCATGAATGAACAAGGCGAGCGCGGAAGCGCTCGCCTTACTCACAATTGTTGTCAATTATCCTACTTCATCAACGCCCCAATTGCTTCGGTGATTATCTTTTTGACTTTCAAAATACTCCTTGTATCCACTGACTTCTATCGCCGGCACATAAGTTTTTGCGTAGATGGTGTTTCCATTCTCAGAAGTTCCGATATTCTTATAAAATGCATAGAACGGGATTCCGATCGAAGGTGTTCCGTTTTCGTTGCTATATTCGAACACATATTCAATATCAACAAAATCATAGCCTTCAAAGTCTATTTTATCTTGAGCCTTCATACACAAAGGACAAGAGTGACCTCCGAAAACATACCCATTATACAGCAATGCCTCAGCTTCGCTTATGGATATTCTTTTTGCATTTGCGACAACGTCATATTGGGTGTCGCCGAGATCGCTTCGATTTTTTAAATAGTATACGCTAGACACCGTAAGTATACTGTCGCTTACAATATCACCGGAATAGTTGGGAAAATTATCAAAGCTGATATACATATAATCCGTTATTGGTCTGGATTGTGACGAGTTGAGTTCGTGTGCGCTCTGATCATAAAAGTAAATATCGATGTGCTCTACTCCATACTTGGAATAGGAACCATAGTATCTGACTACTTTTGCATTAGAAAAAGATATGCCGAAAATTCCGAACAGTTTACTTTTTATAGATTGAATAGAATCAATAATCTCCTCATCGGAAAGACGCTGGTCAATCTGAATTGTTTCTCCGTCTATAGCAATTTGCCTGTTACTTCCCAACGTACTAAAGCTCAACGAGTTCCTTTGCGTATTTTGTGACACCGACAGATAAAACGGATCGATGTCAAAATCGGCAGATAGCGTGTTGTCGCCTGTACTATAATTGTTTTCTTCGATATTATATTGTGATACCGGTACGTTGAGAGATTCGGCCAGTTTAGGAAGAAACGCATCAATGAATGCCTTCAATTCCACCTCGTTCAATTCTTTGTCTATCTGTGTGTGTTGATATAATTTAAGGTATTCATCATCAGTCACTTTGCCGATATATAAATACTTGCTATCAGGAACATATATCTTCGTATAAGCATTCGTTGCCACACTGTCAAATTTCACAGAGTCAAAGATTTTTGCTATGTCTTCTGCCGAATATTGTGCCGTATCCCAAGACGGAACATTTGGCCTGTTATTATCCGTAGTTCCCGGTTCCGAGTTTTCTTCAATATCATTGCTCGTTTCATCGGGAGGAGTAATAACCCCCGGATCATCTTCTCGTAACATAGGTACAGCGATAACTACACCCAAAATCAGCACGAAGCAAGCTGCGATTGCTCCAAAGCGAAACCATACGTTTTTGTTGGTTTTCCTCTCCTTCTTTAAGTTCGTTTTGGCATACACCTTATCCTTGATAGAGGAAAGCGTATCAGCCGAAACTTCGGGCGCAGCGTTCTGCTTGACGAGATTTTCAATCTCACCTGCATTCGCTTCGTCAAAAATATGATTTAGTGTTTTCTTCATACCTCATTACCTCCAAACATTTTACGTAGTTTGTTTAAGGCTCTGTGTGTTCGCGTATCCACATTTGAAACAGAAAGTCCGGTGGCCTTTGCGATCTCTTTTGAGGACTCACCATAATAATACTTACGGAAGATGATGCTTGAGTCCGGCTCTCCGAGATCCTCGACCGCCCTAATAACCTCGCGTCGAAGCTCCTCATCGGCAAGCTCGCTGTCGATCATCACATCATCTGCAATCTGCAAAAGAGATTGCTCGTCATCAAGAGAAATACCACCTTCAAGGCTTCGTTTCTTGGCAACATTGATTGCATGATTACGTGCGATGACGCACAGATAGGATTTGATACTCGACTTTGCAGGATCATAGTCTGCAAGCTCTGTATAGAATTTGCTGAATACGTCTGCCACACAGTCTTCAAGATCAGATGAAACATAGAAAGAACCGTCAAGCTTGCTTTTGACAACAGCATAAACAAGACCTGTGTATTGATTCAATAATTGTTCCATTCCAGCGTTCGGGTCTTTATGTAGTAGTCGCAGTAATTTTTTGTCCTCCATAGTCTCACCTCTCTTTTGAATCGATTCACTATTTAATACAATCGAAAACACGAAATCTTACACTTTTCAAAAATAATTATAACATATTTTTGAGGAAATTTCAAATAAGGCGAGCGCTGAAACGCTCGCCTTGCTATTCTTATACAGTTATATGGGCATTTCAATTCCTTTTCCGTACTCACCCATATACACATTACGAGTTCCTATGATAGGCACCAAGTCATCTCTTGAAATATTGGTAGCGGTTCCTGCTGACATATCGTAAAGAACATAGGAATCATCATAATACTGAAGGAAGTAATTATCTGCTTCTTTATATCTCCAAGCAGTTTTGATAACACCGTACAATTTGCCGTCAACCTTGACGTACCATGCGTACAAGTTAAGGCATAAAAGTTCTTTACCTTCGGGATCGGTATGAGGCGGAGTCGGCAATTGTTCCATATACTCATTAGATTTTTCGGAGAGATGTGCGGAGATATTTTCAATCTGTTCCATATCTTCCTTGGTATATCGAACTTCGGAATAAGTTACTTCTTCGGTAAGAAGATCAATTCTTATTGTTTCTTCGGTTTGACAGCCGTTAATATAGCGTCTGAAAATAAGCTCTCCGCTTCCATTATACGGCAGATAAGTTTGTGAAAAGACACCGTTTGCAAAAGGTTTTACGTATTCAAGGGCATCTTTGGCTGCTTGAGTGGTAAAACCAAGAGTTTTTACGGAATGCGTATGGTTGTTATACCATGCATCATATTGTTCTTTGATGGCGGATATCACCGTATCTTCTGAATCTCCACGCGCCACAACGAGATTGCTTTGCTCGGGATTATCAAGATCCATCTCGGCGAATTGATAACCGTATCGCCAAGTATCGTTTTGCCACAAGCTCTCATCAAACACGCCATCTGTAAAAGCGATAATATTACCAAGTTCGGGATGATCTTGGTAGTCTGCAAATATGGATAATTCAAAGGACTCCATTTGATTTTGTGCCTCGTTTTTCAGCACGTAATTTTCGAGACCAAGTTGCATCATAGATATTAAGAGTGAATCATATACCGACATATCAACATAGACATACTCGGGAATCAAATACAAAAAATACTGTGGTACATTTTCACCGCTGATTACTTCGATTGTTTCCATCTGTATCAATCGATATGCTGTAGGATAATAATCCGAGCTTACGTCAAGCTTATAATATTTGTCGGGATGATTCTTTACCACTTTTGCTTTAACAGCAATTCCATGGCTAAATTGAAATGCAGGTGGTGCGGCACTTTCACCACCACTTATAGCTACAGAAGATCCTACTATGAATTCCAAGCTATTACCGTTCAAGTGTTCGGGGGACACAGTGGCATCAAAAATAATCGGGGTATAATCGGGAGGATTCACAACGGGATTTTCCGTAGTCCCTGGTTCCGGAATGATCCCCGGATCATCCTCTCGTAACATAGGTACAGCGATAACTACACCCAAAATCAGCACGAAGCAAGCTGCGATTGCTCCCAAACGAAGCCATATGGCTTTGTTTTTTTTGTTTTTCTTCCTGAGCCTTTCCTTTTGCTCAATATGTTTTTCAACAAGATCGGGATCAATGTGATTCAGACCTTCATTCCATTCTTTCTTTTTCATATCGAATAACCCTCACTTTCAAGTTTTTCTTTCAAGGCACTTCTGATGGCGGCAAGCTCCTTGTTTACCATTGAACGACTCAATCTCAGATCACTTGCAATCGTTTCAATGGGATCGGCTACATAATACCTGCTCATAAATATGAATTGTCTGCGCTCGGAAAGCGAGTGAACAAAACTGCTGATGACGCGTCCAAGTCTTTCGGCATCGAAATCTGCATCGACATCCTCATCACCTGCTACGAAATCTTCAAGCTCGGAAAGAGACACCGTCATTTCGGAAGGGATTGCGCTCTGCTTCAGATTGCTGTGATAGCGTTTGATAGCAATTCTCCGTGTAATCGTTGTCAGAAATGCTTTGAGCACGTTTGGTTTGGATGGCGGTATTGCATTCCATGCACCATGATACGTATCGTTGACGCATTCCTCGCAGTCCAGTCGATCGTGAAGCACGTTATAGGCAATGGAAAACAGATACTTCTTGTATTTGAAGTCGGTTTCCTCGATCGCTTTTTCATCGCGCTCCCAATAAAGTGCAACGATTTTTTCATCATCCATCGGTGCTCTCGCCGTTTGTTTACTTTGAAGTTCCATAACTCGCCTCCTTCCTCGCGTTTTTGAAAGGCCCTTCATAAATAGTAGTACCAAAAATCTTGAAAGTGTGTAATAATTTTTTAAAGTTTTTTGGATTTTTTATATTATAACATATTTTAGCGCGGATTTCAAATAAGGCGAGCGTTTCCACGCTCGCCTTAAAAAGTATTTTACTGTGCAAACACATTCAAAGTATCTTATTCCTCTTTCAGCTCATCCAAATCAATCAGTTCGCCAAAATAATTAAAGTTTTCGCCGTTGCATTCAAATTGGCTACTTGCACGATAATCACCCAATTCTGCAACGATTAAGTTCGCACCAGCAATACGCCACGTTTCGTCTGCATTCTCTCTCATAACAAAGAGTCCCGCCTTAGACTCCGCAAGATCAAAATTGCTCGACAGACCACAAATATACTCCGGCATATCGTCATAGTAGCGCGCAGCAGAAACAACTGTGATGATCTGTGTTCCATCTCCATTACGAATTTCATCAATAACATGAATTTCAAATGTGGAAACGTACCATGAATATGCACCTAATTCATCGACCTTAACTGTTTTTAAGTTTTGTATCGTTCCGTACACTATCAAATCTGTTCTTTCCTTCAGAATGGAAACAAATTCATCGGCAGGATAAATATCTCCGTTGATTCCTTGAGAAACATCGGGCGGACTTTGCATAATCTGCGCCCCCGACAAGGATGATATGTCGATCTTGCCGTTTTCCAAATAGACGGGTTTATTAAAAAATCCGTGAAACGCAATTCCCGCAACAGCTATGAACGCGACCGCAAAGCAAGCAGCAATTGCCCCCCATTTAAGCCATATACTCTTTGGCTTTTTCATATTTGTTTTTGTGCACTCATACACATCTTCGACCATATCGAAATCTATGTTATTCAGTGCATCAGATATGTTTTTCTTTTTCATAAATCAAAGCCCTCCTTTGTAAGATGTTCTTTCAGTTTGTTTCTAACACGAAAGAGGATCGACGTAACCTTGCTTTCACTCATGCCAAAAGAAGTTGCGGTATCGGTAATAGAACTCATATACCAATATCTCTTGATAAATACTCGCCTCTGTTCGATAGGCAAGCTTCGCAAGAACCGATTGATTGCATCTGTTAAATCAATGTTGGATGCGAGATCTTCACTCCCGCTGCCATCGGGGATGCACTCCGCAAGCTCATCAAGTGCAAGAAGATACTGTCCGCCACCGCGCTTTTGTGCTTTATTCTGCTCAAGTCGATTGAGAGAAAGCTGTCTTGTTATTCGTCCAAGAAATGCTTTTAAGGGGTTAGGTCTCTCGGGCGGGATTGAATTCCACGCTTTCAAATATGTGTCATTGACAATTTCTTTTGCATCTTCTTCGTCTTGAAGAATCTCCTTTGCGATATAGTGAAAATATCGACCGTATTGTTTATCGGTTTCTTTAATTGCTTCTTCGGAACGTTCCCAATACAATTCCACAATTTTTTCGTCTGTCATAATGATCCTCCCTTCGCGTTTATTTGAAAGCCTTTCACCCTACTATACAGGAAAACATAGCTTCACATTGCATCGTTATAAAAAATTATACCATATTTTTTCGAAATTAGTGTGAACGCAGAGAAAAAGGGCGCCACCGAAGCGGCACCCTTATGTGATAAATGACTTATTGGATTCTTTTCGTCCGATTTTTCAAAATGATAAAGCGAATAATTCTGTAAATATAGACTATGAAAAAAAGATGAACGATAGCATAATAAATACCTATACAGATCAGGAGTTTGAGATACCACTTTTTTCCCTGCATACGAATAGAATCAGTAATCAAAAAGGCAGCGTATACGATCTGAGCTGCATAAATGATCATCAATGGCACAAATAAATTGATGATAACCGAGGTTTGATAGTCGGCAGTAGGTGATAAATCAATATTCGGATTTAAACCGAGATAGAGCCAAACACAGATAAAAATGAAGGTTGGAATAACGATGAGTGAATCACGAAGCAACTGCTTTCTTATTCCTCTGTAATCCAATATCGTGTTTTGCTTTTTTATCTTCGTACTTTTTTCTTGGATTGCTACGCAAGGTGCTTTTGGGGTATTCAGTTCAACGTCAGAAGTAACAAGCTCCCCACGGAGAATCTCGTCCACGGTAACACCCAATTCTTTTGCCAAAGGCAATAACAAACTACTGTCGGGTAGTCCTCGTCCCGTTTCCCACCGAGAAACTGCTTTATTGGTTACATTCAACTTATTGCCCAATTCCGTTTGAGACAACCCCTTGCTTTTTCGCAGTTCGCAAATGAAATTTCCTATCTTGAAGTTTTCATCCATTCGTATCAGCTCCTTTCCGCATGGACTACGCTATAAGTATAACAGCATACACATTGCAAGTCAACAATTCTGCTATCTACTTAAAATAGATATTTCTAATAAAGTACAAAATTGGCTTGATAAAAAAAGGCTATCTGCTACGATAGCCCTTCTTCATGTCAAGAAGCCTTTTAACCAATCTATTGCAGCGTTGATCACACCGTATTGGTCAAGCACGTTTTTCAGTCCCAGCAGGCAAAGAATAATACCGCCTGCCATTTGCGCCTTCTTCTCATACTTGTTGCCAAACACGTTGCCGATCTTGACACCGAGCGCGGAAAGACCAAACGTAATAACTCCGATCATGGTCACGCTGATCAGCACCTCTACAATGCCCATATCCGGTTGCAAGCCGTAACCAACGCCAACCACCATAGCATCAATGCTGGTCGCGATTGCCATGGGAAACATCACGCGTGCGGTAATTTCCGCGTCCGGGCATTCTTCCTGCTTTTTGGAAAGCGCTTCCTTGATCATCTCGGCACCGATCAGCGAAAGCAGAATAAATGCGATCCACCCCGTGAACATTTCAAGATATGCACCGAAAAAGCGCGTCAGGATTCCGGCCAACAAAAAACCGAGCGCAGGCATGAGTGCCTGAAATGCACCGAACCAACCACCTACGATCGCGGCCTTACCCAGCGTTGCCTTTTGCATGGATAAGCCCTTGCAGATCGCTACGGCAAAAGCATCCATGGAAAGCGCAATCGCCAAGATCAAAAGCTCAATTACTATCATATTGTCCTCCTGCACTGATGTGCAATATTTGTCCATCTGCCGTTTCTATCGTAGTGTCGTAGTACTTCTCCTGGAAATAGATGCTGCGACATATTTCAAATGCTGAATATGCCTTTCCGTCCGCACAGGCAACCAGCTTATCTTCCTCATCATCAGCACGGTGAACGATAGCAATCACCTTGCCCGAAAAGGTTTCTAAAGGCTGATCTGCACCAAGGAAATAAACGTCCAATTCTTCACCGTCACCGCCAAGCACTCCGGGAATAAACCCGTAATTGACGGGATACAACAGCTCCTTGTCACCCTTTCGGTGGAGATACCCGATCGGTCTGTCCACCTCGGCATCGATCCGTTTTCCAAGATAAGACCATACCATAGCCTTACGCAAGGCATAGCAGATGAAATCTGCCTTGGCAGCCGTGTATTGCTCGCGGTCGTACGGATACCTATGTGCAAGCTGTTTTTTGAGATCTGCATAAGCCTCTTTTTTCTCCGGGAACGTTTTCAAGTATTCTCTGAAATTGATATAATTGCGCCATTCCATGCTCATGTACTTGACCACGTGGATATGTGCCGTGCGCCGGTTCCCTTCACCCTCGACAAAAAAGATCTGCCCCTCATCGTCGCAGTTCGGTCTGTGGATATACCCGATCTTCTCCATGACAGATATAATTTCTTGGTCAAAGGATTGCACAGCAACCGCTATGTCAATAATAGGCTTGGCAGGCAGTCCCGGAACGGAGGTACTGCCAACGTGCTGCACGTCTATTGCCATTTGATCAAGTGCAGCTCGGATTCTTTGACAATGCTCCAGCGCGACTGTTTTCCATACGGGATCATATGCATCAATTCGCACATTTCCTCTCTCAAGACCTATCATATATCCCTCCAAAGCAGAAATCCCGTATATTTTATCATAAAATTGCCTGTCAGCATAGTGGGTTTACAAATTGTTTACATTAAATATAAAAAAATATGTCCGCTTTACTTGACTAAAGCGACAAGGTGTAGTATAATCATAATATCTTTTATTTTGGGAGGTTATATGGACTCCAATTACTACGTTACAACCCCTGCGGAAGTAATCGTAAACAAGTGCGCACAGCTATACGCACAATACGGTTATCGCAGATTCATGATGAATAAATTTGAGGACTATGCGCTTTATGCAGAAAACAAAAGCTTTTTGGTAGATGACCGTTTGCTGACCTTTACCGATGGCTCCAAGCTCAAAGCGCTCAAGCCGGATATCACGCTCTCTATTGTAAAAAATCTTGCCAAGGACGATCATCTGCCTCTCAAGGTGTTTTATGACGAGGCTGTGTATCGCGTCAAAAAGGGAGAAAAGGAATTCAGCGAACTGCGACAGATGGGACTTGAGCTGATCGGCGACGACAGCACCTATGCCACGTGTGAGGTCATTTGTCTTGCCAAAGCATCGTTGGATGCGATCAACAAGCATAACATTCTGGATATTTCGCATATGATGATCCTTTTACCGCTGATTGACCGTGCTTGCGCGTGCGGCATTGACCGTGCTGATCTTGTTTCCCTGATCACACAAAAAAATGCAGACGGCATACGCTCTTTGTTTGCAAAATATTCTTGCAACAATCCCTTGGCAGATCTCGTTGCTTCGTATGCTCCCCTGCATCAGATGATTCCGGTCTTACAGCAGCTCTTTCCCGAATCTTCAGCAGTCCATGAGCTTGCCGAGATCGCAGAGGTACTTGCCGTACAGGGCCTTTCGGATAACGTGTATCTGGATTTCTCGCTTTTGCACAATATCGGCTATTATAACGGTGTCGTGTTCAAGGGCTATATCAAGGACGTCCCCGTAGCCGTTCTTTCGGGCGGCAGATACGATCCTTTGTTAGAACGCTTTGGCAGACAGGATGCTGCACTTGGCTTTGCCATTTATCTGGACTATATCCGTTATCACAGAACCGCGCAGGAAACAGACGTACTGCTGATTTACGATCAGACGGATACTGCAGTGTCGGTGGCGCGTGCCATGAGCGTCCTGACAGATCAGGGCTACAGCGTTCTGGCGGCCGCCAGTGCTCCTGCGGATCGCAGCTTTTCTAAAACAGTCAAGGTCAAGGAGGTGCTGTCATGATCAGAATTGCTCTTCCCAAAGGCAGACTTGGCGACAAGGTGCTTGCTATGTTTGAAAACGCCGGATACACTTGTCCGGAAATCCATACACCATCCAGAAAGCTGGTTTTCTCTACCGATGAGGTTTCTTACTTTTACGTAAAGCCCTCGGACGTCCCGATTTACGTAGAGCGCGGCGTTGCAGACATCGGTGTTGCGGGCAGCGACATACTGATGGAATATGAGCCGGATGTCTATTCATTGCTGGATCTCGGCATTGGAAAATGCAGGATCTGCGTTGCGGCCAAGGCCGAATTCGAGGATGATCTCAGCATGCCCTTAAAGGTGGCAACCAAATTCAAAAATGTTGCAAATAAGTATTATACCTCATGCGGCAGAGCCATAGATATTATCAAGCTCAACGGCTCGATCGAGCTTGCTCCCATTCTCGGGCTTTCCGACGTTATCGTGGATATCGTGGAAACGGGTACTACCCTTAAGGAAAATGGCCTTGTGGTCAAGGAAACCATCGCCCCCGTCAGCGCAAGACTGATTGCCAATAAAACCGCATACAAATTCAACAGTGAGGAAATTTCCAAGCTGTTAAAAAAGCTTCAAGACCAAAGAGAGGAATAATCCATGATTCGTATATATGATTTCAATGCCGTATCCGAGCAGGAGATCTTTAACCGTTCGCAGGATGCGTTCAACGTTGAAGATATCGTTTCGGATATCATTGCAAACGTCAGAGCGCAAAAGGATGCGGCTCTGCTTGCATACACAGAAAAATTTGACAAGGTAGCGCTTTGCTCGCTGCAGGTAACCGACGAGGAGATCTCCGAGGCATTTGATGGTTCCGATCCCGAGTTTATCCGCGTGATGCGTGACGCGGCGGCTAACATTGAAGCGTATCACAAGAACCAGATCAGAGAAGGCTTTGAGATTCACAAAGAGGACGGCATCATTCTCGGACAAAAGATCACTCCCCTTTCCAAGGTCGGCATTTACGTCCCCGGCGGCACGGCAGCCTACCCTTCCACCGTACTGATGAACAGCATTCCCGCCAAGCTTGCAGGCGTTGGCGAGATCGTCATGGTGACGCCTCCCATGCGCGATGGACGTGTCAATCCCGCCATTCTTTGCGCAGCCAAGATTGCCGGTGTGGACAAGATCTTCAAGATCGGCGGCGCACAGGCCGTGGCAGCGCTTGCTTACGGCACCGAATCCGTGCCTTGCGTGGATAAGATCGTCGGCCCCGGTAATGCGTTTGTAGCAGAGGCAAAGCGTCAGGTATACGGCAAGGTCGCCATCGATATGATCGCAGGCCCTTCCGAAATTCTCGTACTGGCGGACGGAAAATCCAATCCCGTATTTGTCGCCGCAGACCTGCTTTCTCAGGCCGAACACGACAAGATGGCAAGTGCCGTTCTTGTCACCGACAGTGCCGATTTGGCTCTGGCGGTACAGGCCGAGGTGGAACGTCAGCTTGCCCTTTTGCCCCGTGAGCAGATCGCACGCCCCTCGATTGATCAGTTCGGCAAGATCATCGTCTGCTCCGATTTGTGGCAGGCAATCGACGTTGCCAATCGCATAGCTCCCGAGCATCTGGAGATCTGCGTAGACAATCCCTTTGATTATCTGAGCAAGATTGAAAACGCAGGCTCCGTATTCTTAGGCAGATACTGCCCCGAAGCACTCGGTGATTATTACGCAGGCACCAACCACACCCTCCCCACCAGCGGCACGGCAAGATTCTCCAGTCCCCTGTCTGTTGATGACTTTATCAAGAAAATCTCTTATACGTATTACGATCAGAATGCTATACAGAAAGCAGCGCCCGATATTGCCCTGTTTGCACGCAAGGAAGGCCTGGATGCACACGCACGAAGCGCTGAAGTCAGGATGAAGTCATGAGTAAGTATTTTTCCAGATTGCCGGGAGAGCTGAAAGCATACGTTCCCGGCGAGCAGCCGCGCAACGTGCAATCGCTGATCAAGCTCAATACAAACGAATCTCCCTTTCCGCCTTCCCCCGAAGTAATGGATGCGGTACTCGCCGCGGCACAAAAAACCAACCTGTATTGTGATCCAACTATGTTTGCAGCAAGGGAGCAGTTAAGCCATGTGTATGGACTTCCCAAGGAATACTTTACACTCGGAAACGGATCGGATGAGCTTTTGTCCTTTGCATTTCTTGCATTTTGCAACAAGAATATCGGTGCTGCTTTTGCGGACATCACGTATGGATTTTACAGCGTTCTGTCCCGCCTTTACGCAACAGATACCAAGATCATCCCCCTGGACGAGCAGTTTTGCATCGATCCGCAGGCTTATAAGACCTTGAACAGGACCATCTTTATTGCAAATCCCAATGCCCCCACAGGCATTGCCTTATCCCCCGAGCAGATCGAGCAGATCCTTTTGTCAAATCCCGAAAATGTCGTCGTGATCGATCAGGCTTACGTGGATTTCGGAGCGCAGTGTTGCATCTCGCTGGTTCCCAAATATGACAATCTTTTAGTGGTCAACACATTTTCAAAATCGCGCAGCTTTGCCGGCGGCCGAGTCGGTTTTGCTGTTGCGCAGCCCGATCTGATCGCAGATCTTGAAACCATCAGAAACTCGATCAATCCCTACAACGTCAACGGTGTCTCGCAAGCTGCGGCATGCGCTATTTTGCAAAACAACGACTATTACATGCAGAATTGCAAAATTATTGCGCAAAATCGTGATTACCTGACAAAAGAGCTGGACGCGCTCGGATTTGAAACACTTCCCTCCAAAACAAATTTCGTTTTTACCAAGCATCCGCGCTTGGATGGCAAGCAGCTTTACCTCGAACTCAAGGAAAAAGCCATCCTTGTGCGTCACTTTGACTCCCCTCGCATCAGCGACTATTGCCGCATCACGATCGGTACAAAAGCACAGATGGATGCCTTGCTGAATGCGATCAGATCCTTGCTTTGAAAGGAGCTATTTACATGAGAACATGGGAAATTAACAGAAAGACAAACGAAACGGATATCTCGCTCTCAATCAATCTTGACGGTAACGGCCAGAGCGACATTCAGACCGATTGCGGCTTCTTAGCACACATGCTGACGCTTTTTGCAAAGCATGGCGGCTTTGATATTTCGCTTTGCTGCAAGGGTGACAGCCAAGTGGATTTCCACCACACGGTTGAGGACATCGGCATTTGCCTTGGCAACGCTTTTGGCAAGGCACTGGGTGATTGCAAGGGCATTTGCAGATACGGTGACATCATTCTCCCTATGGACGAGGCTTTGATGCTATGCGCGGTAGATATTTCCGGACGCAACTACCTTGGCTACAACGTGCAAGTTCCCACAGCACGCGTAGGAGATTTTGATACCGAGCTTGCAGAGGAATTCTGGACAGCATTCGTGCGCAATGCCAATATCACGCTTCACCTGCAAATGCTTGCCGGTAAAAACTCGCATCACATCATTGAAGCAGAATTCAAGGCAGTTGCCCGTGCGCTTGCCAAGGCCTGTGCGGTCGACCCGGCAAAGGCCGATCAGATCCCCTCAACGAAAGGTGTATTATGACAACGATCATTGATTACGGCGTAGGAAATCTGTTTTCCCTGACCTGCTCTCTTGAAAAGATCGGAGAGACGGTAGAGGTTACGTCCGATCCCGATAAGATTCTTGCTGCCCGGCGCATTATTCTGCCCGGAGTGGGTGCATTTGAGGACGCTGCGCAAAAGCTGCGTGACAGCGGACTTGACAAGCTGCTTTTGCAAAAGGCTGCGGCAGGCACGCCCATTCTCGGCATTTGCCTTGGCATGCAGATGCTTTTTGACAAAAGCTTTGAATTTGGCGAGCATCAGGGCCTTGGACTGATACGCGGCAACGTGCGTCCCATCGCACCGCTGATCGGCTCGCTCAAAACCCCTCAGATGGGCTGGAATGCTCTTGTTTTCCCCAAGGATAAGCCTAAACACCCGATTTTCAAATACGTCAATGAGGGAGATTACGTATATTTCGTGCATTCATACGCTGCAATGGAATGCGAAGCGTCTGTTAGTGCGCAAACCGAATACGGTACACTGCTCACTGCTGCTGCTTGCAGCGGTAACGTGTACGGTATGCAATTCCATCCCGAAAAAAGCGGCAACGTTGGCCTTGCCATTCTGCGCGCTTTTACCGAAATTCCCGCATTACAGCCTTAATTTGGAGGTTTATATGATTTTATTTCCCGCCATAGACCTGATCGACGGCAAGGCCGTGCGATTGACCAAGGGTGACTATGCGCAAATGACTGTTTACAGCGACGATCCCGTTGCTGTTGCCCAATCCTTTGAAGCAGCAGGGGCAACGCATCTGCACGTCGTGGATCTGCAGGGCGCACGCGATGCCGGCACACCCAATTTCAAAACCGTGGAGGCAATTATTCAAAACACTTCCCTTCGCGTTGAGATCGGGGGCGGTATCCGTGATATGCAGACCGTTGAAAAATACCTGAATGCAGGCGCTTTTCGCGTCATTCTCGGCACGGCAGCATTGACAGATCCCGATTTTTTGATGCAAGCCGTACAGGCATACGGTGAAAAGATCGCCGTTGGCGCAGATCTGCGCGACGGTATGGTAGCAACACACGGTTGGTTGGAGACCTCACACGTCAGCGGCTACGAGTTTATTGAAAACATGCAGCGAATCGGAGTAAAGGTCATCATCTGCACCGATATTTCCAAGGACGGTGTGCTTGGCGGAACTAACCGAGAGTTGTATCAATCCTTGCAGGAAAAGTTCCCCGACATGATGTTCACAGCCTCGGGAGGCATCTCTGATATAGAAACCGTCAGACGGCTTTCGAGCATGAACATGTACGGTGCCATACTTGGCAAGGCACTTTATACCGGTGCGCTTGACTTAGGACACGCATTACGGGAGGTGGCGCAATGATTACCAAACGTATCATTCCGTGTCTGGATGTCAAGGACGGACGCGTTGTCAAGGGCGTGAATTTTGCAGGTCTGCGCGACGTCAACTCTCCTGTCGAGCTTGCCAAGTATTACAGCGATAACGGTGCTGACGAGCTTGTTTTTTACGATATCGCGGCATCTGCGGCCGAGCGTGCGCTGTTTACCGACATTCTGACCGAAACTGCAAGAGAGGTATTTATTCCCCTGACGGTTGGCGGCGGCATCAACGCGCTGAGTGATTTTGAGCTCGTGCTGGCATGCGGAGCGGACAAGGTCAGCGTCAATACGGGTGCGATCAAGAACCCCGATCTGATCTACCAGGCAGCCAGAAAATACGGCAGCCAATGCGTGGTTCTCTCTGCGGATATCAAACGTGTTGACGGTGTTTTTCGCGTGTTTGCCAAAGGCGGACGCGAAAATACGGGGATCGAAGCGCTGGAATGGATCCGACGCGCTGAACAAAACGGTGCGGGCGAGATCGTAGTCAATTCGATCGATACGGACGGTGTCAAGCAAGGCTTTGACCTTGAAATGCTGACGCGGGTTTGCAACACAGTCAACATTCCCGTGATCGCTTCGGGAGGCGCGGGCTGTGTGCAGGATTTTATCACGTTATTCCAATCTGTTCCGGGCGTGGACGCAGGGCTTGCTGCATCCGTCTTCCACTTCGGAGAAATAAAAATCCCCTCTCTCAAGCAAAGTCTGCATGAGCAAGAGATCATTGTGAGGTTATAATTATGTTAGAAATCAAGGATTTGAAATTTGATCAGAACGGCTTGATCCCTGCCATCGTAGTGGACGCGCAGGACGGCAAGGTTCTGATGCTGGCTTATATGAACGCAGAGAGTCTGCAGATCACCATGGACGAGGGTACGACCTGCTTCTGGTCGCGCTCCAGACAGAGTCTTTGGAGAAAGGGAGAGACATCGGGCAACCGCCAGCACGTGCTTGCCATCAAGGCCGACTGTGACCGCGACACGCTGACCGTACTTGTAACAAAAGACGGCCCTGCCTGCCACACAGGTGCAGAAACCTGCTTTAACGACCTTGTTTATACAAGCGGCACCGAGGCGCCCTTCTCGCTCAATACGCTGGAAGCCCTGCTTGCAGACAGACGCGAAAAGATGCCCGAGGGCTCTTATACCACGTATCTGTTTGCCAAGGGCATGGATAAGATCCTGAAAAAGGTTGGCGAGGAATCCACCGAGGTCATCATCGCGGGCAAAAATCAGGATAAGGCCGAGGCCATTTACGAGATTGCAGACCTTGCATACCACGTCATGGTCATGATGAACGAAATGGGCATTTCGGTCGATGAGGTCAAGAAAGAGCTTGCTTCAAGACACATCATTGACCATAAGGTTAAGCAGGAGAAGATGAAATAAGCAAAATAAGAGTGCAGCACATGAAGACCAACAGTAACCCCGACAGATTTCTGATATAATCCCCTTAGAGTAGACACTTGAAAAAACGAAAAGTTTTCAAGACTACTCTAAGGGGAATATTTTTATGCAAAAGTTGAAGAAGTACACTGTAGAACTAAAAATAAAAGCAGTGAAAGCATATCTCAGCGGAGA
>JAZUSJ010000057.1:0-15158 GCA_045606685.1 Eubacteriales bacterium | reverse complement strand
CAGGCCAAGGGGCGTTCGTGGATGATCTACGCGGTGCTCTCCGCCGTTTTTGCTGCACTCACATCGATACTTGCCAAGGTGGGTATTTCGGGCGTGGAGTCCAATCTTGGCACGGCCATCCGCACGTGCGTCGTGCTGGTTATGGCTTGGGGGATCGTTTTTGCGCGCGGAAAGCAGAAACAATTGCCGTCGCTTGACAAAAAGGAACTGCTATTCATTTCGCTTTCGGGCATTGCTACGGGAGCATCGTGGTTGTGTTACTATTACGCGATCGGTCATGGACTTGTCAGCGTAGTTGTGCCAATCGACAAGCTGAGTATCATCGTAACAGTTGCGTTTTCTTATTTTGTGTTCAAGGAAAAGCTTTCGAAAAAATCCTTCCTTGGGCTTTGCCTGATGGTCGTAGGCACCTTGATGATGGCGTTGTTCAAGTGATGATAAGGAGATAAAATTGATATGATAAACAATTACGAATCCGAAGCTCGCTCCCGTTGGGGCGCCACCGACGCCTATCGCGAGCACGAGCAAAAAACAAAGAACTACACAAAAGAGAAGTGGGTTGAGGCAAACAACGGCTTAATGGCAATCTTTGCCGAGTTTGCCGCGTGCAAGGAAAGTGGTGCAAGTGTCGATTCTTTAGAAGCACAGGCGCGTGTAGCCAAGCTTCAAGCGCACATCACTGAGAACTACTACACTTGCACGGACGAAATTCTCGCAGGGCTTGGCAAGATGTATGTCGCCGACGAGCGATTCAAAAAGAACATTGATAAGTATGGAGAGGGAACAGCCGAGTTTGCATCCGGATTAATAGCTGCATTTGTAGAATTTACAAGCAAGGAGAAAGAAAAATGAAAGAATACACGTTTACTGCATATTGTAATTATGGTAAGGGCGATTCAGGTGAGTCTTGGATTGATATAGAATTAACAGATGAAGAAGCTGAAATGCTTGAGAAATATGCTACACAACCAGAAATATATTACAATGAATTTTACAAATGTAAAGAGCTCGAGAATCTTTATAAAAAAATATATATACTCGCAGTTAATCAGATGACTGAGGAATTGAGAGAGTTCGGTGATTTAGAAGAAAAATATGCAAGCGATCCCCAATGGAAGGTCGACGCTCTTTATTCTTGTGGTGTGAATTTTCCACTCGAGTTTGAAGATCGCTTGTTGGAGGAAGAATGATAAAAGAACTGATGCACGATCCCATCTTCCTTGCAGGAAAGTCGGAGGTCGCAACAAAAGAAGATCTGCAGATCGCGCAGGACTTGCTGGATACGCTGATGGCACACAAGGAAAGCTGTGTCGGCATGGCGGCGAATATGATCGGCGTGCGCAAGCGTATCATCGCCTTTCTCGACGAGAGCGGACGAGCTCCTACGTATACCGTAATGCTCAATCCCGAGATTATCAAGAAGGACGGCACCTACGATACCGAGGAAGGTTGCCTGTCGCTTCTCGGCAGCCCGCGCCCCTGTAAGCGCTATAAGACCATCAAGGTGCAATACCAGACCTTGGATATGCAAACGCGCACGAAAAACTTCACCGGCTGGACGGCTCAGATCATTCAGCACGAGATTGATCATTGTAATGGAATTTTGATATAAAGGTGGTGTGTCCAATTGAGAAGTAAAATTGAGAAGCCCAAAGTTTTTATTTCATATGCGTGGGGAACTGATGAATATCAAGGTAGAGTATTATCGTTTGCGACTGATTTGATAAACGATGGCATTGATGTTGTTTTGGACAAATGGGATTTGTCAGAAGGCAATGATACATATGCGTTTATGGAAAAATGTGCAACCGACAAAAGTATTACTAATGTTTTGATGTTGCTGGATCCAATTTATGCAGAAAAAGCAGATGGTCGATTGGGGGGCGTTGGAACTGAAACTCAGATAATATCTTCTGAGGTTTATGGCAAGGTTGAGCAGAATAAGTTTATTCCCGTCGTGTTCGCTCGAGATGAAGAAGACAATGTTTGTAAACCAACATACTTAAAAGCTCTTCTTCATTTTGATTTGTCTAAAGAAGAGAGTTATGATTTTGAGTATCAACGGTTGGTAAAACGCTTATATGGTATAGAAATATATGCAAAGCCTCAATTGGGAAACAAACCCGAATGGGTAGATTCACCTAAAGTTACAGCGTCAAAGACAATAGCAAAGTATGATAAACTAAAGCACAACGATTTGCCTGTTGTGAAAAATGAATTGTTTTCTAACAACTTAAAGACAATAAAAGAATTGTTTTTACGATATGGCGAAGATGATGCTTCGAACTCGTTAGAGTATGGTGAATATATAAATCTGTATGATGGAATGAAGGGGATAAGAAATGATTTTCTTGCCCTGCTACCGTATTATATATATGTTTTTGATGGTGCTTCTTTAATCGGGGACTTTTTTGAAGAAATGCAAAATATTGCAAAAACTTTTAATGATTTGACTTCTGAAGTTAAACAAGTTTTTGTTCATGAATTGTTTGTTTATGTTATAGCTTATTTAGTGAAAAAGAAAGACTATAAGTCGGTAGGATATTTATTGGGAAAAACTTATTTTGACAATAGAAATAATGAAGCAGTAAACTATTCTTTCTTTTATTCCGCCTCTAACCACACCAATCTCGACAATAGCATTTGTAAACGAGATGATAAAAAATATTTTTCTGGAACTGCTGCACATTGGATTGAAACATTAGCGGAAACGGTATGTTCAAAAAGCGATTTGGTGTTGGCCGATCTGTTGTGTTATAATTATTCTCTTTTGGGTGCAAATTACAGATATTATCGGAAATGGTTCCCTATACTGTACGCATATGGAGGAAATTACAATTATACCGCAGCGATACAGCCAATTGCAATTCATATGCAGTCGCGGGAATTTTTGAGCAAATTTGTTTTATTATTCGGGTACGATACCATAGATGAATTTGTCAAAAAATATAAAGAGATTGAAAATGATAAGGAATTGAGAGAATATCGGTATCCTTCGTCCTTTGATCCTGCCCCTGCTTTAGTTTATCTAATTAAATCAGAGAAACTTGGTATCTTGCCATAATTCAAGTTTGTTACTTAATTGATAACTAATCTACATTGGTCTGGACTTCTCACATATACACATTCTCCCCTCGAGTGATGAGAACGCAGTTCATTGGTTCCTTGAAGACAAAATTGATACAAGAGCTTCCAATTATCTTGAAGATGCAGCTACCGAAATTCAAGTGCAGGGATTGGAGCTTGACTATATATGTGTGCTGTGGGATGCTGATATGAGATGCGATAATGGCAAATGGCGTTATTACACGTTTAATGGCAAAACGGCGTGGAACGAAAAAATACCCGATACCGAGAACAAGCAAGAGCAGATCAAATATATGCTCAATGCTTATCGAGTGCTTCTCACAAGAGCAAGAGCGGGTATGGTGATTTGTGTTCCATCTGGTAATCCCCATAAGAATCCGAGTGGATTTTGGGAGGATAGCACTCGCTTGCCTAAGTTCTACGATGGAACCTCTCAATATTTAAAGAGTTTAGGAATTGAAGAAATATGAAAATAACCGAAGTGGTAGCAGCCCTTGTATGGCAAGGGGATACGTTTATGATCTGCCAACGCCCGGCGCATAAGGCAAGAGGTCTCCTTTGGGAGTTTGTGGGCGGCAAGGTCGAGCCGGGAGAGACAAAAGAACAAGCCCTCATCCGTCAGTGTCAAGAAGAGCTTGCGGTAACACTTGCTGTTGGCGATGTGTTCATAGATGTGATCCACGAATATCCCGACTTGACAGTGCATCTGACATTGTTCAATGCCACGATCTCAAAGGGCGAGCCGCAGATGCTTGAGCACAACGATATCAGATGGATCACGCCCGCAGAGATTGGCAACTACGCCTTCTGCCCGGCAGATGAGGAAATACTCAAGGAGATTGTCAAAAGACATGGGTAACGAAAAGGTTTTTGGAATGGCGTTTGCAAAGGTGTATCCTTTGCTGATCGCCAAAGCAGAGAAAAAGGGAAGAATGCGCGAAGAGGTGTTGGAAGTCACCGCATATCTGACGGGATACACAAAGGAGCAGATCGAGGCGGCACTTGATAGCGACATGACCTACGGTGATTTCTTCCGTGGGGCACCTGCCCCCAACCCCGCACGTACCATGATCACGGGCACGGTCTGCGGTGTGCGCGTCGAAGCGATTGAAGACCCCTTGATGCGTGAAATACGCTACCTGGATAAATTGGTGGACGAGCTTGCCAAGGGTAAGCCCATGGAAAAGATATTGAGATCATGATGCCCGCAAAGCCGTGCAAGACGGCGGACGGGATGAATAAAAGATGATTTGAGGTGTAGGTAAGATGCTGTATCAAGCCAAGGAATCAAAGATCAATGTTTCGAATATGCAGTTTGATTATATCACCTTTGGCAGCGGGGCAAAGCCGCTGATTATGATCCAGGGACTGAATACCCGCGGCATCAAGGGTGCTGCGGTGTCTCTTGCCTATACGTATCGCATGTTCGCAATGGACTATAAAGTATATCTGTTTGATCGAAGGCCCGTCTTGCACGACGGTATCACGGTCGGTGAGATGGCTTCGGACGTCGCTGCGGCTATGGACGCTTTGGGTATCCGGAATGCGGACGTGCTTGGCGTTTCGCAGGGCGGCATGATTGCACAGTATCTTGCCATCGGTCGTCCCGATCTGGTCAGAAGAATGGTGCTTGCCGTTACGCTTTCCAAAAACAACGAGACCGTCGCGCGTGTGATTGAAGATTGGATCGATATGTCAAAGCGTGGCGCGATGAAGGAGCTGGTTGCGGACATGGCAGAGAAACTGTATTCCGAGACGTACGTAAAAAAATACCGCCCGCTTATGCCGTTGCTGACCATTTTGCAAAAGCCACGCGACGTTGATCGTTTTGCTATGCTGGCAAAATCCTGCCTGACTTGTGATACTTATGAGTGTTTGGGTGAAATCAAGTGCCCGACGCTTGTCATAGGCGGCAGACATGACAAGGTGGTCACAGGGGAGGCATCCGAGGAAATGGCAAAGAAAATCGGCTGCAGATTGCATATGTACGAAGGCTTGGGACATGCCGCATATGAAGAAGCCAAGGATTTTAACCAAATCGTGTATGACTTCTTGATGGAATGAACGAAAGAGAGCTTTAGATATGCACGACCAAAAACGATGCAAATGGTGCAACCAAAAAAACGCGCTGTACGTTGCCTATCACGATACGGAATGGGGCGTGCCGCGCTTTGACGATGGGCACCTGTACGAAATGCTGATTCTGGAATCCTTTCAGGCGGGGCTTTCCTGGGAATGTGTGCTTAACAAAAGGGAAGTGTTCCGTTTGGCTTACCACGGCTTTGACGCTGAAAGGGTAGCCGCTTACGACGATCGGAAAATGCAGGAGCTTGCCGAAAACCCCGGGATCATCCGAAACAAGCGTAAGATCGCCGCAAGCGTTCGGAACAGTCGCATATTTTTGTCAATCGTCCAAGAATTCGGCTCGTTTGATGCGTATCTGCGCACCTTTACGGGCGGTGCAGTCGTCTATGAAACGGGCAAGACCACAAACGCCTTGTCGGACGCGATCTCGCGGGATCTGCAACGCAGAAGCATGACGTTTGTCGGCTCTCTTCGGCTATAAAGAAAGTGAATGAAATGCAAATGAAAAAAGTCATTGTCATCGGCTGCCCGGGGAGCGGAAAAAGCACCTTTTCAAGGGCATTGCATCAAAAAACGGGCATTCCGCTGCATTACCTTGACATGATGTACTGGAATGCGGACAAAACCACGGTGGAAAAAAGCGTATTTCTCAGTCGCCTTGCTGCCGTGCTTGACACCGACGCGTGGATCATTGACGGCAATTACGGCGCGAGTATGGAGATGCGCATGCAAGCGTGCGATACCGTGATTTTCCTTGACTATCCGCTTGACATTTGCTTAGACGGTATTCGCGCACGACGCGCAAAGCCGCGTGAGGATATGCCGTGGATTGAAACCGTGGAGGACGCGGAATTCTTGGAATTTATCAAGAGCTATGGAGAACAGCAAAAGCCCCGCGTGCTTGCGTTGCTTGAAAAATACCGCGATAAAAGCGTGATCGTATTCAAGAGCAGAGAACAGGCAGAGGCTTATTTGAACGGAGATATCCTATGAAGAAACAGGGCATGAGCAATGTCAACAAAACCTTATATATCCCGCTTTACGGCAAGGCTTACGTGAGCAAGCGAGGCTTGTTTTTGCACGACACCAAGGCGGAAGAAATCTGGCAGGCAGAACAATTTGCGCTCAAAGGGAAGTCCAAATCCAAATATCTTGCCTACTATATGGGCATTCGCTCGGCTGTTTTTGATGCTTGGCTCCGGCAGCAAACGGAGAAAGACAAGGACGCAGCCATCATTCATATCGGCTGCGGTATGGATAGCCGTGTCGTGCGCGTGGGGGGATGTGCAAATCCTTGGTATGACGTGGATTTTCCCGAGGTCATTGCCGAGCGTAAGCGTTACTATTCGGAGAATGTGCGCTATCGGATGCTGGCAGGCGACGCAAGAGACCCTAAGTCGTGGCTTTCGCAGATTCCGCAAACCAAATCAGCAATTGTGCTCATGGAGGGCGTGAGCATGTATCTGACCGAGGACGAGCTGCAATTGGCACTTGCCGCAATCGGCGAGCAGTTCGGGCACGTCGCGCTGCTCATGGATTGCTATACCACCTTTGCCGCAAAAATGTCGCGCTATAAAAATCCCATCAATGACGTGGGCGTGACCACCGTGTACGGAATCGATGACCCGGGTGTGTTGCAAAGCAAGGATTTGCGCTTTGTTACGGAACATGAAATGACTCCGAGATCATATATTGACCAATTGCACGGCATGGAAAAGCGCATATTTGCGTCCGTGTATGCGGGAAAGCTTTCCAAAAAGCTATACAGACTGTACGAATTTGAAAAATAAACAACAATGGAGATTGATATGAACAGATATAACCGCTGGCTTTCGCTTGTTTTGCTTGGTGCAATGACTGCTACGCTTGCAGCCTGCACCCCCAAGGCACCGACAACTCTGGACACGACCGGGGCCCTGACCGATGCGCCGATCACCGAGCAGACAGACGAACAGACCGATGAACAGACCACAGAGCCTGCCACAGAGATCACAACAGAGGAGGAGACAACCGTGAACGTTACGTATAAGCCCGTACAAAATCCCGTATACACGGCGGGGGCAGACCCCTGGATCGTTGAGCATGACGGAGCATATTACTATTGCTTCTCCGCATGGGACAACGTGGTTTGGGTCAATAAGCTTTCCTCGATAGCGAACGTCACCTGGGATGGCTGCGCGTTTGTGTACGTAGGTCCGCAGGAGGGCATGTACTCGCACGAGTACTGGGCACCCGAGCTGCACTATATCAACGGAGAATGGTACATTTACGTGGCTGCCGATGACGGAAATAACGAAAATCATCGCATGTACGTGCTCAAGGGCACGTCGCAAGACCCCATGCAGCCCTTTGAAATGGTGGGGCAGATCACCGATCCCACGAATAAGTGGGCAATCGACGGCACTGTCATGCAGCTTGGCGGTGAGTTGTATTTCATCTGGTCGGGCTGGGAAGGGGACGTCAACGTGGCGCAGAATATCTATATCGCGCACATGAGTGACCCTTGCACCATTGATTCCGAGCGTGTCTGCCTGTCCGTTCCCGAGCACAAATGGGAAAAGGTCGGTGAGCCGCACGTCAACGAAGGACCTACGGTGCTGCAGCATGACGGCAAGACCTTTTTGGTATATTCCGCATCGGGCAGCTGGACCGACGATTATTGCCTTGGCATGCTGACGCTGACGGGCGACGACCCCATGAATCCCGACCATTGGGAAAAATCCGACAAACCCGTGTTCAAAAAACGACCGGGCGTGTGCTACGGACCGGGGCATAACTCCTTCTGTCAAGCCCCCGACGGCAGCGTTTGGATGATCTATCACGGCAACCTCGTCTCGGGCACCGGTTGGGACGGACGTTCGATCTGGATCGCCCCGGTCATCTTTGACGAAGAGGGCTACCCCGAGTTCAGTGTGCCCAAAAAGGAAGTACAATTCCCGGAAGTGGACGACATGCAATAATCGCGCACACTTTTGAAAAAGTGTTGAAAAATCGCACGATCTTTGATATAATACCTATTGGAATCAATCATCAATTGCAAGAAAGGGAGAGAATCATGACAAAAAAGCGCAGATTGCTATCGTTTATCCTTGCATTGACCATGCTGCTGTTGCCGTTGCTTGCATCGTGCAATACGCAGACAGAACCCCCGTCATCAGAGACATCGGGGCAAGAAGAGCCGACGGAGCAAGTGACGGAGGAATACACCCTGCCGCTTGAGGACGGCTACAATCAGCTCACCATCTACTTCAACCACAAAGACACGTACGAGAATTGCGACGTGTGGATCTGGTGGGGTGACGTTGCGGGCAAGGGCTATATCCTGCACGAGTGCACCTACGGTGCAAAGGCAGTCATCAACGTGCCCGAGGGCATAGAAGAGGTCGGATTTATCGTCCGCAAGAATTGCTCGGACCCGGGTGGGACGTCGTGGGGCAGCGCCACCAAGGACTTTGAGGCGGATCGCTTTGTCGCCATTGAGGGCAAAGAGACGGTCATTTACTTAAAGTCGGGCGTTGAAGAGCAATTTACGAGCAATGATGGAGGAAAAACTCTCGAAATGATCAATAAATTTACACTTGCAACCATTGCGGATGAGTTTACTCTCGCATACAAGGTAACGCCCAAGGTCAAGCTCGACAGCCTTGACCAGGTCAAGGTCTACCAAGGGGACAGACAGCTGGAGGTCAAGAGCCTCTCAGGTCTGGGCAAATCTCAGGCAACGGGGCAGATTGAGGTTGCCGAGGCACTCGATCTCTCCTTGACCTATACCGTAGAGATTCAGGGCTTTGGCAGCAAGGTTGCCATTCCTCTTGAAATCTTTGACAGCACCTATTTCGCAGAAAACTATCATTACGATGGGGACGACCTGGGCGCTGTGATAGATGGTGACAACACCACCTTCAAGGTCTGGGCACCCACGGCATCCGCAGTTGTGCTCAATCTATTTGAAAAGGGCGACGGTGTGAACGCATACAAGTCGGTTGAGATGGTCAGAGGCGACAAGGGCGTGTGGTCGCACACCGAAGAATGCGGACACGGCACGTATTATACCTACACGGTCACGACTGCTGTGGGCACGCAGGAGGCAACCGACCCCTACGGTAAGGCAGCAGGGGTCAACGGAAACCGCACCATGGTGGTTGATCTTTCGCTGACAGACCCCGAGGGCTTTGCAGATTCCTATCTGTCCGATCCCATCGAGAACTATTCCGACGCAATTATCTGGGAAGTGCACGTCAGAGACTTCTCCAACAAGATCGCGGATGCGCAATACAAGGGCAAATACCTTGCATTTACCGAGACAGGGCTCAAAAACGAGCACGGCGAGGCAGTCGGCATCGACTATCTTGTGCAGCTTGGCATCACACACGTGCATCTGCTTCCCGTATACGACTATGCAACGGTTGACGAAAGCAATCCGGATGCCGAGTTCAACTGGGGCTACGATCCCAAAAACTACAACGTGCCCGAGGGCAGCTACTCCACCGACCCCTTCAACGGTGCTGTGAGAATCAACGAGTATAAGCAGATGGTCGCAGCCCTGCACGAGGCGGGCATCGGTGTGATTATGGACGTGGTTTACAATCACACCTACGACGCTAACAGCTCGTTTAACAGAATCGTTCCTTACTATTATTACAGATATACCTCGTCCGGTGCAAACTCCTCCGCCAGCGGATGCGGCAACGATACGGCATCCGAGCGGTACATGTACGGTAAGTTCATGGTGGACTCCACCGCATACTGGGTAGAGGAATATCACCTGGACGGTCTGCGCTTTGACTTGATGGGTCTGCATGACGTACAGACCATGCAAGAGGTGGAAAGCGCGGTACACGCCATCAACCCGCACGCGATCATTTACGGTGAGGGATGGACCATGGGTGCCACCATTGACGGCAGCGCACAGGCAAATCAGGGCAATATCAGCAAGGTAACTGCGACGGGTGACGCCATCGGCTCGATTGCTGTCTTCAACGACGTCATGCGTGACGGACTCAAGGGCAGCGTGTTTGAGAAAACGGGCAAGGGCTTTATCAACGGTGCGCCCAACAGCGCAAATATCTTGAAGGTCATGTTCAGCGTCAAGGGCGGAGAAGGCGTCGGTCAGGGCTGGTCTGTCAAGGATGCCATGATTATCAACTACATGAGCGCGCACGATAACAACACGCTTTGGGATAAGCTGCTGCTTTCCAACCCCAATGCAAGCGACGATGACCGCAATAAGATGAACAATCTCGGTGCGACAATCATTATGACCGCAAAGGGCACACCCTTCTGGCAGGCGGGCGAGGAAATGCTGCGCACCAAGAACGGTGACGAAAACAGCTATAAATCCGGCGACGAGATCAACAATATCGACTGGTCTGTGCTCAAGCCCGGCAATCGCGAATATGAGACCATGCAGTATTACAAGGGCTTGATCGAAATGCGCAAGGCATTCCCGATTTTCTCGGATGCCGATACCGTCATCACCCACGAGGAGCTTTACAGCGGACTTGTGGCGGTCACGTATGACGACGGCAACGGCGGACAGGCAATCGTGCTGATCAACCCGCACAATCAGAGCCTGCCTTATACGTTAGAGGGCGCGTGGCATCTGGTCTGCGACGGCATGAACGCAGGCAGAACGGCACTCTCGCAGGACAGCGGCAGCGTGACTGTGGACGGCATTTCTGTCAGAGTCTACGTAAACGACGCGCTTATGCAATAAAACAATGGGTATCCCCGCCGTTTTTCGGTGGGGATACTGATAAAGGGGAGTTTATGAAACAACTATTGAAAACCATTGCTTTGATGATGACACCGCTGATGCTTGCAGCACCGCTTGCTTCATGCAGCCAAGCAAAAAGTGTGGACTGGACGCCCAACAAGATCAAAACCGACGCAAGCTCTCAAAGCCTCTACGTCAAAAAGGTGGAAAACATGCCAAAGGATTTCATTCTCGGCATGGATGCGTCTTGCGTGCCGTCCCTGGAGGCGGGCGGGGTCAGGTATTATGACCACGAGGGTAACGAGCAGGACGTGTACAAAATTCTTGCGCAAAACGGCATCAACTACATTCGCGTGCGCATCTGGAATGATCCTTATGACAAAAACGGCAACGGATACGGAGGCGGCAACTGCGATCTTGAAAACGCAATCGAGATCGGAAAGCGCGCAACTGCCAACGGCATGAAGCTGCTGGTCAATTTCCATTACAGCGATTTTTGGGCAGATCCCGCCAAGCAAATGGCCCCCAAGGCATGGAAAGACATGGATATTGACACCAAATCACAGGCACTATACGAGTACACCAAGAGTTGTCTTGAGCAGCTGAGAGACGCGGGTGTGGAGATCGGCATGGTGCAGGTCGGCAACGAGACAAACGGTGCGATGTGCGGTGAGGACGCAAGCGCGCTGGGTGGTTGGAAAAAGATCACGCAGCTGATGTCCGCAGGATCAAAGGCTGTGCGCGAGGTGTGTCCGGACGCGCTGGTCGTCATACACTTTGCCAACCCCGAAAAAGTGACCAACTACGAAAGCTACGGCAAAAACCTGGACTATTACGGGGTGGATTACGACGTGTTCGCATCCTCCTATTATCCGTTCTGGCACGGCACGCTGGAGAATCTTTCCTCGGTGCTTGGCGATATTGCCGCCAAGTATGAAAAACGCATCATGGTAGCTGAAACCTCTTACGCCTATACCGCAGAGGATTCCGATTTTTACGGAAACACCATAGGGCAGGACGGCGGCATCGTCAAGGATTACCCGTTTACAGAGCAGGGGCAGGCAAATCTTGTGCGTGACGTGGCCCAGACCGTGGTCAATATCGAGGGCGGCATCGGTGTGTTCTATTGGGAAGGCACGTGGATTGCAGCGGGCGGTGAGAGCTATGAGGAAAATCTTGCGCTGTGGGAAAAGAACGGCTCGGGCTGGGCAAGCTCTTACGCAGCTGAATACGACCCGGACGATGCGGGCAAATGGTACGGTGGCTGTGCTGTCGACAATCAGGCGTTTTTCGATGCGAACGGCAAAGCGTTGGAATCTCTCAAGGTCTTTGCGCTGCTCAGAGAAGGCAACGTGGTCGTAAACCGCGCGGACGCCATAGAGGACACCAACCTTGTCTGTGATCTCAACCGAGAGATCGTGCTGCCGACCACGGTGCATGCCGTTATGCTTGACAATTCCAAGCAGGAAATCCCTGTGGAATGGCAGGACGTGGACGTGGAGGCCATGAAGGCGGGCGGCGTTGCCAAGTATACAATAGAGGGAAGCGCGGGCGGCATGCAGGCACTTTGCTATATTTCCATGGTGGAATACAACTATCTTGAAAACTGGAGCTATGAACAGGGGAATACCGGCTGGACGGCAAAAGCAGAGAAGAGCTTTGACGAGCTGTTTGTCGAGGATAAGGTCACGGATTCTCTGACAGGCAACAAGCATTACCACTTCTGGGGCGCGGGACAGGACGTTGTGGAGTTTACGCTGGAGCAGACGGTTGCGTCCATCAAGAGCGGCAAATACAAGTATTCCATCTCTATCATGGGCGGAGACGGAGGCGAGACCGAGATTTATGCGTACGTCAAGATCAACGGTGAAATCGTGCAGACTGCGCCCACCCAAATCACGGTATATAACGAATGGCATACCGCAACGGTAGAAAATATTGTGCTTGCCGAGGGCGACGTGCTGACTGTCGGCATTTACGTCAAGTGCTCGGGACCGAATGCCTGGGGTAAGATTGACGACGCACTTCTGAACTCGGTCAAATAATAGGGGAAGGCTTATGAAAACAAACAGAATAACCAAAATACTTTGCTTTTTGATGGTGATCATGATGATTGCGGCAAGTGTGGTCGGCTGTGGCAAGAAAGCCGCGCCCGATCCCGTGGACGATAACTACAGAACCTTTTATCAGGTCTTTGTCGGTTCTTTTTCCGACTCAAACAACGACGGCATCGGGGATATCCGCGGTGTGATCGAACGCTTTGACTATCTCAACGACGGAAACGTCAACTCCGAGGACAGCCTTGGCGTGCAGGGCATATGGCTCTCACCCATTTTCTCCTCGCCCTCGTATCACAAGTACGATGCTACCGATTACTATAAAATCGACTGGCGATTCGGCACTGAGGACGATCTGCGCGAGCTTGTTGCGCTGTGCAACGAGCGAAACGTCAAGCTGATTCTTGACCTGGTCATCAACCATACCTCCTCGGGGCACGAATGGTTTGTCAAGTTCAAGCAAGCGCGTATGGAAGGGGACACCTCCAGCGAATATTACGATTATTATTCCTGCGTCACGACTGCTCAAAAGGTGGGCGGCGTGACCTATCAGAAAATCGCGGGCGTGGATTGCTGGTATGAGTGCAATTTCTCGGGAGATATGCCCGAGCTCAACTTCGATAACCCCGTAGTAAGAGAAAAAATGCTTGACGTTGCAAAGTATTACATTGACCTTGGCGTGCACGGCTTTCGGTTTGATGCGATCAAGTATATTTATTTCGGTGATACCGCCAAGAGTGCCGCATTCTGGGAATGGTATATGCAAGAGCTGCGCGCGTATGATCCCGATATCTATTGCGTGGGCGAATGCTGGTCGGGCGAGACCGAGATTCTGGACTACTACGGTGCGATGAACTGCTTCAATTTTGCCATGGCGCAGGCAGAGGGCACGGTTGCTTCCGCTGCCAAGGGCTTCTCGATCTCCAAATATACGGGCTACGTGGAAGCATATCAGAAAAAGGTGCAGGCAAAGAATCCGGACGGTATGGTTATCGGATTCTTGTCCAACCACGATATGGACAGAATTGCGGGCAATTTCGTCACGGACGGCAACATGCGCATGGCGGCAAATCTCTATCTCTTGTGCACGGGCTCTCCCGTGATCTATTACGGTGAGGAGATCGGTATGCGTGGCTCGCGCGGAAGTGCAAACACCGACGCCAACCGCAGACTTGCCATGCTTTGGGGAGACGGGGACCTGGTCAAAAATCCCGTGGGATCGAATTACCCCGAAGCAAATCAGATCAAAACCACGGTTGCGGAGCAAGCAGAAGACGAGCAAAGTCTGCTCAATTACTACCGTCGCTTGCTGACCGTGCGCCACTCTTATCCCGCCATCGCAAGAGGACAATACAAGTCTCTTACCACCAATGAAAAGAATTTCGGCGGATTCTTGGTGACTTACCAGGATGAGCAGCTGCTGATTCTGCACAACACCTCCAACGAGGAGATCAGCTTTGATCTCTCCAAGATCAAGGAGTTGGAGGGCGTTGAGATCGAAAAGCTCTGCGAAAGCATCGGCATGGGACAAGCCAAGCTGAAGGGAACGGTGCTTACGCTGGGGGCACAGACAAGTGCGATCGTTGAATAATTGTCCCGAAGTTTAGCCGGCTAAAATGATTTTAACAAAGTGTCAAAATTTCCCCAAGGTTATTGTTGACAATGGCAAAAAAGCAAAAAAAGCGTTAATCATATTGACAAAAATTCTTAAAACGATTATAATATCAATGTGCGAAAATGCGCAAAATAGAAAAACTTTATGGAGGATTGCTTATGAAAATGAGTAAAATCTTGTCTCTTGTCATAGTTGCCATCATGATGATGACGGCACTGGTGGCTTGTAAGACTCCCGAGGAAAATCCTGCCGAGGGTCTTGAAGGCACTTATGACATCACCATGTGGGTTTCCGAGAAGGAAGGCGCTGCTGACCAGTTCAAGGCTCAGATCGCTAAGTTCATGGAAAAGAACCCCGGCGTTGTAATGTACATCCTCGACGAACCGTCCATCGGTCTGCACCAGCGCGACAACAGCAAGCTCATCGGCACACTCAAGCATCTCCGCGACCTCGGCAACTCCGTGATCGTCGTCGAACACGACGAGGAGACCATGTACGCAGCGGATCAGATCGTCGACATCGGCCCCGGTGCCGGTGTGAACGGCGGCTGCCTGGTGGCGCAGGGCACAGTCGAAGAAATCAAAGCCTGCCCGGAAAG
>JAZUSJ010000056.1:0-10565 GCA_045606685.1 Eubacteriales bacterium | reverse complement strand
GTTTTCATTTGCTTCTACTCTCTCCGCAAGCGCTGCCAGCTCCTCGGACAGGCTGTTCAAAGATCTTTCAAGCTCCGCGTCCTTTACGCCAAGGGCGGTCAGCGTCTGCTGCAAGGTTGCGATGGTTGCGTTCATCGCTTGGATTGCTTCTGCATTCGCCTCGATTCCGCTCAGGTCGATTGCCTTGATTGCTTCGTCAAGCTCTGCGATTGCCGCGTTGACCTCGTCAAGGCTGGGGGTCTCAATGGCTTCAAGCGCCGCCAATCTTGCGGTGATGCTATCCAATGCCTGCGCGATCTGTGCTGCGTCTGCCTTGGTTGAGACCAGAGTGTTCAGTTCTTCAATCGCTGCATTCAAATCTGCGATTGCGTTTTCGTTTGCTTCAACTCTCTCCGCAAGCGCTGCCAGCTCCTCGGACAGGCTGTTCAGAGATCTTTCAAGCTCTGCATCCTTGTTGCCAAGGGCGGTCAGAGTCTGCTGCAGTTCGGTCACGGTGGACTTAAGTGCGGTGATCTCTGCTGCGTTCGCCTCGATTCCGCTCAGGTCGATTGCCTTGATTGCTTCGTCAAGCTCTGCCAAGCGTGCATTGACTGCGTCAAGGCTGGGAATCTCGATTGCTTCAAGCGCTGCCAGTCTTGCCTTGACCGCTTCCATAGCCGCGCTGATGCTTGCCATGTCATCGGTGGTGGCTACAGTATTCTTCAAATTCTCAATCGCTGCATTCAAATCTGTGATTGCATTTTCTGCTGCCTCTACTCGCTCTGCGAGTGCGGAGAGGTCGGACTGCAGGGCTGCAAGGTCAGCGTTTATTGCTTGAATTGCTGCTTCAAGCTCTGCATCCTTTACACCAAGTGCGCTCAGAGTCTGCTGCAGCTCGGTCACGGTGGACTTAAGTGCGGTGATCTCTGCTGCATTCGCTTCGATGCTGGAAAGGTCAATTGCCTTGATTGCTTCGTCAAGCTCTGCGATTGCTGCGTTGACCTCGTCAAGGCTGGGGATCTCAATGGCTTCAAGCGCCGCCAATCTTGCGGTGATGCCATCCAATGCCTGCGCGATCTGTGCTGCGTCTGCCTTGGTTGCAATCAGGGTATTCAAGTTTTCAATCGCTGCATTCAGCTCTGCGATTGCATTTTCATTTGCTTCTACTCTCTCCGCAAGCGCTGCCAGCTCCTCGGACAGGCTGTTCAAAGATCTTTCAAGCTCTGCATCCTTTACGCCAAGAGCGGTCAGAGTCTGCTGCAGCTCGGTCACGGTGGACTTAAGCGCGGTGATCTCTGCGGCATTCGCCTCGATGCCGGAAAGATCGATTGCTTGGATCGCCTGATTCAAGCGGTCAAGCTGCTCCTGAACGTCGGAAGAAATACCGCCGCTCTCCAGCGCGTCCAGTCTTTGCTGTACTGCCTGCATTGCCTGGTTGATATCCGCAATGCTTGCCTCGCCCGAGGCAACTGCATCGCCAAGCTCGTCAACCGCCTGCTCAAGGTCTGCGACCTGGTCTGCCACGTTGACAACCGTGACAAGCACGGGCTCACTCGCGACGGCGTGGTACTGTCCGTCCATATTCGGCACCACGACTCTGATGTAAACCTGTTCGCCAACCGATGCGGAAGGAGTGAACTGATTGCCGGGAATTGCGTTCCATTGGACAGCGTCATGCAGCTCGCCAACGTAGTATTCATACGTTACGTTCTCGATCTTCTCGCCGCTGTGCGGGTTGACTGCGGTGTGATCCAGCGTGACGTGCTCGCCAATGCCTACCCAATCGGGCACGATGACGGTCACGTTCTCGGGAAGAACCGCTTCGGTTGCAAAATGAACGTCCTCAAGTGTAACGGTGGTAATTTCATAGGTATCGGTATCGTCGGGGGTAAAGACCACCTCGTACCCGCCTGCCTCGTTCTGCGTAACCGCACCGAACGTACCGGGAACAGCGGTATACTCCGCAGCGCCCAGCAGGAACATCTCACCGCGTACGTGTGCCGTCGTGCGGTCAGTACCAAACGGATGCGATGCATAGGGGCCGTGATTCACGCCAAGCTGCCCCTTGGTGACGGTATAGGTTGCACTCAGCGTATCAGAGCCGTCAGCCGTGTACACAAGTCGCATCCAGGACAGCTCAATCTCAAGCTCGTACTCACCGATGTCAATGATTGGACCGTCGTAATACGCGGTAGCATTGAATATGTTTGCAGGACCAATCCACATGTTCCACACGCTGATGAGATGCGCTCGTCCCGTATAGGCACCTTCGGTCTCGACAAGCTCGATTTTAAGCTCACCGAAATATACGTTGCCGTTTTCATCTACAGCAATCACGTCGCCCTCGGTCAAGCCGAGCTGCAGCGCCGCAAGGTCGTTTACGGTCAGCTGATATCCATTGCTTTCTCTGATGCTCTGGACCTTGGTAATATCAATATCTCCCATCACGGGCGCACCCAATCCAAGATCGCCCTCGGTATTGATCTCTCCGTACACGCGTACGTTCTCGCCAAGAATCAGCAAAGAGGTTTGCTGACCTGTCATATCTGCGTAGACCTTGCCGTTTGTCAAGGTCAGGATGCTGCCTTCGCCAAGCGTGAGCGTAATGCCCTCTGCCAGCGCATAGCCGTTCAGATCCAGCACCAGCTCGTCGTACTCGGAAATCTGCACGTCCTCGGTCACGTCGCACAGCAGTACGACGTAGCCTCTTCCACTATCTGCTGCATATTCCAGCGCGGTTTTCAGGTCGATAAAGTGATATTTTTCACCAAAATCGTCCACCACCTCTGCCACAGCCTCTCTGCCGCAGACAGCGCAGACCATCTTGCCGTCCTCGGTTTGATCAAAGCCGGTGATCTTGTCATGCTCGTAATGCTCCTGTCCGTTCAGCTGTGCATCGTTGGTATAGCGTGTGCCGGGAGCGGAACAATTACCGCCCGTGTAGACATAGACCTGCGTACCGCCCAATACGGGGAGTTGATCCTTGCCGATCTCCTGGCCAAAGCCCTCGCCCAAGAGGTATGCCACCTCACCCGAGGCAAACTGCGCCCAGGTCTTGGCAGTCGTGCCATCGATCTCGTCGGTTTCGGTATCCGAAAGGTAGAAGCAGTTCTCTACGGCATCTCCCTCGTGATAGCCAACCACGCCGCCAGCATTACTGTCACCGTCGACTATGCCGACGTTATAGCAGTTCTGCATGGTGCCGCCAGCATAGTAGCCAACAACGCCGCCGACAGCATAGTTACCGCTGACCGTGCCGGTATTATAACTGTTCTGTACGGTGCCGACGATGCTGAAGCCAGCCACGCCGCCCACAGCAGTTTCGCTGCTGACGGCACCCGCGTTGTAGCAATTCTCCACGGTGCCGTTGTTGTAGCCAACCACGCCGCCGGCGTATACAGAGCCGTTGACCGTGCCGGTATTGTAACTGCCCTCTACTGTACCGCTGTTTTCGCCAATCACGCCACCGGTAAACGAGCTGCCGGTGACCGTGCCCGCGTTGTAGCAATTCTGCACGGTGCCGGTGTTGTAGCCAACCACGCCACCAACACCGCTGTCACCTCTAAAATAAGAATCGATCACACCTACGTTTTGAACGATTACATCGGATCCGAATGTGAGCAACCCGAACATGCCAACGTAATTTTGATTCTCGTCATTGAAATACAGACCGCTGACCATATGTCCATTACCGTCAAAGGTGCCTGCGTATTGACTGTCGCCATTCCCGATAGGCGCCCATACTCTGAATCCCTCGCCCGTGCCGTTCAGCGCGCCGCTCTCTGCAAGCACGTCCTCGTTGACCACGATATCTGCGGTCAGAACAGCGTTTGCGGATGTATTCTGTGCTGTGCCATCGGTCAAAGTACCGTTGACCAAGCCTGCAAACCAATACAGCTGACCTGCATTGGAAATTTCATAATAGCCCTTTTCCTCGTTATATACTGCGGGCTGGAATGCATCGCACTCGGTGCAGAAGCCGTTCACGAATGCGTGCTCGAAGGACTCGAGATATACGTTGGAATATACCTTCACCTGATCTGCATTGCAGGTAGGATCCAGCTCATACACCTGCTTGCCGCCAAGCGTGGGAGCGTCATCCTTGCCGAGCGTCTGACCGAATACGATCTCGGTCTGATCGCCGTTCAACAGGTACGCCACCTCGCCGTTTCTGAACTGTTCTTCGGTCTTTGCCGTCGTACCGTCGAACTCGTCGGTTTCGGTGTCCGAGAGATAGTAGCAGTTCTCTACGGTACTGCCGTCATTTTCACCAACCACGCCTCCAACGTAGCTCTCACCACTGACAGAGCCGACGTTGTAGCAGTTCTTTGTGGTGCCGCCATTATAGTTGTAACCAACCACACCGCCAACAGACTCAGTGCCGCTGACAGAGCCTGTGTTGTAGCAGTTTTCTGCCGTGCCGCCTATATTCAAGCCAATCACACCACCGGTGTAAGATTTACTACCATTGACACTGCCGGTATTGTAGCAGTTCTGTACGGTGCCTGCATCGTTGCTGCCAGCCACACCGCCAACTTGGCTTGCGCCGCTGACAGTACCCGTGTTGTAGCAATTCTGCACGGTGCCCCTGTTGGTGCCAACCACACCGCCCACAAAGGAGTTACCGCTGACAGAGCCCGTGTTGTAGCAGCTCTCTACGTTGCCACCGTTGTAGCCAACCACACCGCCGACGTAGAAGTCACCGCTGACAGTACCCGTGTTGTAGCAGCTCTCTACGGTGCCGCCGTTGTAGCCAACCACACCGCCAACGTACAGATCGCCCTTGAAATAAGAATCGATCACGCCTACGTTTTGAACGGTTGCATCCGATGCGGTATAACCGAACAAGCCGACGTAGTCCTGCTCGGGGTTACTGAAATACAGACCGCTGACCTTGTGTCCGTCACCGTCAAAGGTGCCTGCGTATTTATTGTTGTTATTGCCGATCGGCGTCCATGCTCTGAAAGGAATGCTGCCCGGGTCCTTGCCAAGCGCATTCAAAACGCCACGGTTGACCATGATATCCTTGGTCAGTATCGCATTCACGCTTGTATTGCCTGCATTGACGTGCTCCATGAACCAATACAGCTTGCCCACGTTGTCGATTGCGTAATAGGTCACGCCCTCGATCTCAACCGTGTCGGGCTGCTCGTACGCATCGCAGTTGGGACAGAAGCCGTTTTCGTACGGCGCGCTCTCGTCGTGCGTTACGGTGGGATCGTTGCTGTACTGACGGTCTGTGCAAGTGCCGCCAAGATATACCGTTTCCTGCTCGCTGTCAAGCGTGGGGTAGCTTTGCTCGCCAAGCGTCTGATACCAGACCTGAGAGCCGTCGACAATGCCGCCGTTCAGAAGGTACGTCACCTCGCCCGAGGCAAACTGCGCTGCACTCTTTGCCTCTGCCTGACCTGCTGCGTCTGCACCGTTTGTACCGCCGCTTGCGGTACCGGTCAGGTAGTAGCAATTCTCCACGGTGCCGGAAGCGTAGCCAACCACACCGCCAACGTAAGCATCGCCGCTGACAGCGCCCGTGTTGTAGCAATTCTGCACGGTGCCGTCGTTGTAGCCAACCACGCCGCCAACGTAATCGTTGCCGCTGACCGTACCCGTGTTGTAGCAATTCTTCACGGTGCTACCATAGCTGTTTTCGCCAACCACGCCGCCAACGTTATTAGTATTGCCGCTGACCGTACCCTCGTTGTAGCAATTCTGCACGGTACCACCAAGGTTGTAACCAACCACACCGCCGACATACTGACTACCGCTGACCGTACCCTCGTTGTAGCAATTCTCCACGGTACCGTAGTCGTTGTCGCCAACCACACCGCCAACGTTATTATAATTGCCGCTGACCGTACCCTCGTTGTAGCAATTCTGCACGGTGCCATTGTTGTAGTTGCAGTTGTAGCCAACCACACCGCCGACTCGAGAGTCACCGCTGACCGTACCCTCGTTGTAGCAATTCGCCACGGTGCCATTGAAGTTATAGCCAACCACACCGCCGACACGAGAGTCACCGCTGACAGTACCCGCGTTGTAGCAATTTCGCACGGTGCCGAAGTAATTGTAACCAACCACGCCGCCCGAGTGACTACCCACGCCGTTGACAGTAGCCGCGTTGTAGCAATTCTGCACGGTACCGTCGTTGTAGCCAACCACGCCGCCAACGTCTCCGCTTGCGTAGAAATACGAATCCTTTACGCCTACGTTTTGAACAATTGCATCCGTTCCTATGCAACCGAACAAGCCAACGTAAGATACCGAGTCATCGTTAAAATACAGACCGCTGACGGTATGACCGTCACCGTCAAAAATACCGTAGTAAGGGAGGGAGCTGTCAAAGCCAATAGGTGTCCATACTCTCCATCCCTCGGTATTGGGTTGGTCCTTTGCCATCTTGGCAAGCACGTCCTTGTTGACCACGATATCTGCGGTCAGTACTGCGTTTGCGGTTGTATTGCCCGCATTGACATGCTCCATAAACCAATACAGCTGCCCTGCGTTGGAGATTTCGTAAACCTCGTCATACGCCTCGTCACCGTCAAGATCGTACTTATCGGTGGTCAGAGTAGCAGCCTGATAGCCGCCGCACACCTCGCAGAAGCCATTAGACTCCGCGGTAAAGGTATGCTCCACGGGGCTGCTCTGCGAAGCGTCATTGCTGTAGGTTGCCGTGCCTGTTGCGCAATCGCCCTTGCGGTAGACCTTATTTGTATTTTCGCTGTTGACAAATACGGGATAGGAATCGCTGCCGAGCTTCTGACCGAACGCGTCACCCAGCAAAAACGCAATCTCACCCGAGGCGAATTGGTCTGCGGTCTTTGCCTCTGCCTGACCTGCAACGTCTGTGCCGCCAATGCCGCCGTTTACAGTACCCGAGAGGTAGTAGCAATTCTGCACGGTGGCGGTACTGCCATTATAGCCAATCACGCCGCCGAAGTCAGAGCTGCCGCTGACATTGCCCGTGTTGTAGCAATTCTGCATTTTGCCAATACCGCCGGCGTAACCAACCACGCCGCCGACGTAAACACTGCCGCTGACGTCGCCGATGTTATAACAATTCTGCACGATACCCGAATTTTGGCCAACCACGCCGCCGATATACCGGAAACCCCGGAAATGAGAATCGACCACGCCTACGTTTTGAACGGTTGCACCTGTGTCTACGTAGCCGAACAATCCAACGTAGTCTTGACTCACGTTATTAAAATACAAGCCGCTGACTGTGTAACCTTGACCGTCAAACGCGCCTTTGTAGTAAACGATCTCTTTCTCGTCATCGCCGTCACGGTCATAGTAATAACCGATCGGGAACCATTCTCTGAAGCCGCTGACGTCGGGCTCATCCTTTGCCATCTCGGCAAGCACGTTCTTATTGACCACGATATCTGCGGTCAGAATTGCGTTTGCATAGACATTGTCACCGCCCGCATTGACGTGTTCCATGAACCAATACAGCTTGCCTGCATTGTTGATCTCATAATAGCCGTCTGCATTTTGCGCGGGCTGCTCGTAGCCGCCGCAATGCACGTTTGTGCAGAAGCCGTTTTCATCATGCTCTGCTGCCTGATCGTGCAAAAGCATGCCGTCTTCTTGATCATGATTTGTATATACGAAATAATCGGAGGTGCAAAGCGCGCCGTCCTGAATGTAATAGTGAACACTATCATAACCGCGCAATACGGGATGTACGTCACCTGTGCCGCCAAGCTGCTGATACCAGCCCTCGCCCAGCAGGACGGCAAGCTCACCCGAGAGAAGCGCCTCATCCTCCACGCTCTCAAACGCGTACACATCCTCGGCAGTCCCCGCGTTGTAGCCCACGGTTATGCCCGTGTTTTCCGCGCCCGTTACAGTCGCAACGGCAAAGGAGTCGGTCATCGTGCCTGCGTGATAGCCCGCAATACCGCCCGCATAGCCGCTGCCGCTGACGCTGACCTCATAGACGTACACATTATCCACCACACCGCGGTTGTAGCCCACGATACCGCCTGCAAAATCCGTGCCTGCGATGGTGCTGTTCACCACGCCCAGGTTGCGCACGGTTGCGTGCTCGTTGGCTGCACCGAACAAGCCGACGTAGCTGCCATCTTGCACGGTCAAGCCGCTGATCGTGTAGCCCTGTCCGTCAAAGGTAAGGCAGTAGGGATTGTCATAGCTGCCGATGGGCGTCCATACCATTCCCTCGGGGATCTCGATATCCGCTGTCAGAACAATGGGATATGGCGCAATCGTTCCGTTCATCCCTGCGTTGAACTGCTGTGCATACCACAAAAGGTTGCCCGCGTTGTCGATCGCGTAGTGGTTCGCGCCATTGATATCGACCACTTCGGGCTGCTCAAAGGTGCCGCATATAGTGCAGAAACCGTTTACCCACTCGTGCGGACACTCGGTAGATGCCGTGACACCTTCGGGCAGGTAGAGATATACCTTGCCGTCGATGGGCTGCACGTCCGTAAGTTTATAATCGTAATCCGAATTATTTCCGTCTTTAATGTACAGGTCGGAAATGTCGTAATCGTCGGGGATCGTAAGTTCCTGCACGGAAACGGCACTGCTTCCGTTGGTCGCGTTCTGAACTGCACTGTTTGTTGTTTGAACATTACCGCCCGTAATTGTTATATTTGCTGTTCCGCTACTATTGCGGCCCCAGCCGATGTCTGCACCATTTGTCGTGCCGGTAGCATTGATCGTTCCACCGGAAATTGATACTTTCAAAACAGATTCAGAACTCGCGTTGCCAGTACCGATACCTGCTCCCGATTGACCGCCGCCTGTAGCTTTGATATATCCACCGGTAACATTAACGGTGATATTTGTCCCAGTTTGACCGCCGCCAATGCCGGCAGCTCCAAGTCCGGCAGTGGCAGTAACATTGCCTCCATTAATAGAAACATTTATATTTTCGCCGGAAGGACCTCCTCCGATGCCTGCACCGCTACCGCCTCCTGCTGCGGTTATAGTGCCCCCATTGATAACAATATTAACATCGTTAGTGTCTTGAGAGCCGCCGATACCCGCATAGTTGTTAAGGGCGGTTGCGGTAAGCTTACCTGTTCCATTTGACTGACCGTATATGTACAAGCTACTATCAGCGGTTACATATACGCTACCGTTAACGGTAAGAGAAGCATCGTCACAAAGGATCAAATGCACATCTCCTTGCGCAGTAATATTTCCGCTAACGACAATTTCACTGTTCACAACATACCAACCGTTGCTCCAAGTTGTTGTACTTGAAGTAACCTCGGTTGCACTTGCTTGTGTTTGCTCGTTTCCGTTTGCATCAATATAGGGGATGCTGTCGGCGGCGAATGCTGGTATCGCAAACACACCGAGCATTGCAAGCAGTAGCATCGCCGCAAGCAAAACGCCTAAGAGTTTCATTTTGTTTGTTTTTTTCATGGTTTTTCCTCCATTTCAGAGTTGGGTTATTGGTAATCTATGTAAAGTCATAAGACGTGTCGTCTTGTTTTGGGTTTATCGAATGTCATCTTATGTATATCCTGGGTGTCACCCCTATGTGTCATCCTGAGCGGAGCGACGCTGCAGAGCAGCAAGCGGAGTCGAACCCGAAGGGCGCAAGTGCGATAGCACGTAGCGGGATCTCCGAACGGTTTTTGAAGCCTTTTTACTTTTGTTTTACGTTGAGTAAACCCTTTCGAGATCCCGCCTACGGCGCTTTTGCTTCGTTCCGTATCCTGCTTTCGCGACGGATACTGCACTTTGCAAAAGTTCGACTGCGGGCCATTTCGCAGTTTACTGCGAAATTTCCCTCCGCTCAGGATGACACAAGATGGGAGGCTTGTATCCTTCGTTTTCCCTCCGCTCAGGATGACACACTGGGGGATGCGCTGTAACATTATAAAAGATATTCAGACCAATCGTCCCAATTGGGATTCTTTGTTGCTATAAGCGCATTCTTTTTTTCTCGTGTCCATCCCTTTAATTGCTTCTCACGCTTGATTGCATCGTTAATTTCGTGATATTCTTCATAATATATCAGTCTATTTATATGATACCTTTTCGTAAAGCCTTCTATTTGCTCAGCTTTATGCTCTTGTATTCGACGATGCAGATCGTTTGTTACACCGGTATAAATGACCTTATTGCTTTTATTTGTCACTATATAGACATAGTACATAAACATCTCCTTGAATCGTTGTGCATCATCCTGAGCGTCACCCAAACGTGTCATCCTGAGCGGAGCGACGCTGCAGAGCAGCAAGCGGAGTCGAACCCGAAGGGCGCAAGTGCGATAGCACGCAGCGGGATCTCCGAACGGTTTTTGAAGCCTTCTCGCTTTTGTTTTACGTTGCGTAAACCCTTTCGAGATCCCGCCTGCGGCGCTTTTGCTCCGTTCCGTATCCTGCTTTCGCAACGGATACTGCACTTTGCAAAAGATCGGCTGCGGGCCATTTCGCAGTAAACTGCGAAATTTCCCTCCGCTCAGGATGACACACAAGGGGATGCGTGTCACACCAACATGTCATCCTGAGCGGAGCGACGCTGCAGAGCAGCAAGCGGAGTCGAACCCGAAGGGCGCAAGTGCGATAGCACGCAGCGGGATCTCCGAACGGTTTTTG